>NZ_JBBEOI010000131.1 GCF_037860755.1 Aquipuribacter hungaricus
CGCGCGGCGGCAGGCCTCGAGGGCGTCGGCGGCGTCGGCGTGGCTGGCCCCGCGGCCGCGGCCGAGGACGTGGGCGTGGGCGTCGGGCCGGACGACCTGGAACTCCTCGCCGCCGCCCTGCCTGCGGACGCCGCCGATCGTCATGGGCAGGTCGGCGACCTCGCCGAGGGTGGTCTCCAGCGCCGCCACCAGGCCGGCGCGCTCGGGCGAGCCGGGGGCGTAGCCGAGGACGGGCTCGTTGACCGGCGGGGGCGGGGAGGTGGTGGCGTCGAAGCCCCCTCCGGGTGCTGCTGGCGGCGGGGGGACGGCGGCTCCTGTCATGGCAGGACGGTACGCGCCCGACCGGGTGGACCCGCCTCCCCGCCGGGACCGGTCCGGGTGCGGTGCGGCGTGGTCGGAGGGCGGTGCGGCGGCGGGCTGGGCATACTCGCGCGGGACGACCCCACCGACCGGAGGTGACCCCCGTGCCGAGCGTGCCCGGGACCGCCCCCTCCCGCGAGCCCTCCCCCGGCGACCCTGCGCCCGAGCCCGACCCCGACCGCGACGCCGCTGTCGGCGCCGCGCCGGACCGGCCGGACCTGGCGGAGCTCGCCGCGCTCGTCGACCACGACCCGGCGCTGGCCGAGGAACGGCTCGGCGAGGCCCTGGCACCCCTGCTGCCGGACGGCTCGGCCGACGCGACGCTCGACGCGACCTCGGCGCGCCTCGACGCCGGGTCCCGCACGGTCGCGGCCCACCTGCTCGTCCTGCGGGCGCGCGCCCGGCACTTCCGCCGGGACCTCGCCGCCCACGACGACACCCGGGCGGCGCTGCGGCTGCTCGACGCCGAGCACGAGCCGCTGCTGGCCGCGCAGGCGCTCAACATGCACGCCATCTCCTCCGGCTACCTGGGCGACCTCCACGCCCAGCTGCGCTGCCTGGACCGGGGCCTGGAGGCGCTGCTGCGCGCCGAGGGCGCCGAGGCCCTGCGGCTGCGCTCGATCATGCGCCACAACCTCGCCGTGGCCCTGTACGACCTCGGTGACGCCCGCGGCGCCCTCGGCCTGCTCGCCGACGCCCGCCGGGAGTCCGAGGTGACCGGCCACCCGCGCCAGCGCGAGTGGATCCTCATGACCTCGGTCGCGGCGGCGTCGTTCCTGCTGCGCGGGTACGAGGGGCAGGCGCCCGTCGAGGGCGACGAGCGCGAGGAGCTGCTCGCCGAGGTCCACGCCTGGACCGCCGAGGCGGTCGAGGCCGCCGAGCAGGCGGTGGTCGTCGGCGAGGGGATGGCCAACCGGCGCGGCGCCTCGTGGTGCCTGGCGCGCGACGCGCAGCTGCGCGGCGAGCTCGACGAGGCGCTGCGGCACGCCCGCGCGGCGGTGGTGCTCGTGAGCAGCATCGGCGAGATCGACGTCCTGGCCCGGGCGCGCGCGCTGCTGGCGGAGATCCTCATGGACCTCGACCGGCTCGACGAGGCCGAGGACATCCTCGTCGAGGCGACCGGCGCGACGGACCGGCTGGGCTCGGTCACCAGCGTCATGGTCTGGCACATGCTCGCCGCCTGCCGGGAGCGCCGCGGCGACCTGGTGGGCGCGCTGGCGGCGATGCGCCGCTACGTCACCGCGGTGACGGCCAGCCGGGACCTGCAGGTGCACTCCACGGCCGCGGTCAACGCCGCCCGGCTGCGCCGCGAGGAGGTCGAGCGCGAGCGGGACTCGTGGCGGCGCACGTCGGAGGAGGAGCGGCGGGCCGCCCGGGTCGACGCGCTCACCGGCATCGAGAACCGGCGCGCGTTCACCGACGCCATGACCGGCCACGCGGAGCGGGGTGCGCGGCTCGCGCTCGCCATCGTCGACCTCGACCACTTCAAGGACGTCAACGACCGGTTCGGCCACGTCGTCGGCGACGAGGTCCTGGTCCGGGTGGCCCGCGCCATGACGGCCGCCGCGGACGGGACCGGGGCGGGGCTGTACCGGGTGGGGGGCGAGGAGTTCGTCCTCGCCGTCCCCGTCGACGGCCTGGACGACGACGCCGTGGTCGGCCTCGTCGAGCGGGTGCGGACCGCGGTCGCGGCCGTCGACATGTCCGACGTCTCGCTGCCGCTGCGCGACGAGGTGCCGGTGACGCTGCGGGTCACCGCCTCGGCCGGGCTCGTCGTCGGGGAGCCGGTGCAGGCGGCGTCACCCGCGGGCGACCTGCTGCGCGCGGCGGACCGGCGGCTCTACCAGGCCAAGGAGGCCGGCAGGGACCGGCTCGTCGGCCCCTGACCGCCGCGGCACCCGGGGGCACCGCTCCGGCGACGTGCGCGGGCGCTCAGCGCCGGTCAGAGCGCGTAGGAGTGGTTGCCGACGAACAGGTAGTTGACGCCGAGGAAGTTGAACAGCAGGCAGGCGAAGCCGAGCACGGCGATCCACGCCGAGCGCGGGCCGGCCCACCCGGCGGTGGCGCGGGCGTGCAGGTAGGCCGCGTAGACGACCCAGATGACGAACGACCAGACCTCCTTGGGGTCCCAGCCCCAGTAGCGGCCCCACGCCTCGGCGGCCCAGATGGCGCCCGCGACGACGGTGAAGGTCCACAGCACGAAGGCCACGGCGTGCAGCTGGAACGACGTCTGCTCGAGCTGGCGGGCGGACGGGACGCGCTGCAGCAGCCGGCTCGGCTCCCCGCCGGCGGCGACGAGCGCGTCCTGGCGGTGCTGGACCAGCTGGACGACGGCCAGGGAGAAGCCGATGGTGAGCAGCGCCGAGGCGAGGAACGCGATGGAGACGTGGACGACGAGCCAGCTGCTCTGCAGCGCCGGCGACAGGGCGCTGGCCTCGGTGTAGAAGAACGATGTCGCGACCATGAGGGTGAGCAGCACCGGCACGACGACGAACGAGCCCAGCCAGCCCCACCGGGCGCGGTCGCGGAGCAGGACGAGGTAGACGACGCTGACGACCGCGGCGCCGCTCACGGCGAACTCGTAGGCGTCGCTCCACGGCACCCGCTGGACCGAGGCGCCGCGCGCGACGAGCGCCGCGACGTGCAGCAGGGTCGCGAGGACGAAGACGGTGGACCCGATGCCGAGGGCCCGCCGGCCGGGGGTGGCCGCGGCGGTACCGCTGCCCTGCGCGGTCGACGCAGCCGTCGACCCAGCGGTGGATCCCGCACCGCCCGCGCCGACCAGGGCCTCCTCGCGCACGGCGCCCCGGGTGCGGCGCCCGCCGGCCAGGTCGACCGCGAAGGCGACGAGCGCCACCGCGTAGGCCGCCATCGCCGAGTACACGAGGCCGTCGCTGATGCCGGCGAGGGCGGGGTCCGCGGGGGTGCCGCCGATCCCGCCAGGACCCGCTCCCAGGGTCAGCCCGGTCAGCCCGGTCGTCAGCCCGGTCAGGACAGCGCTCATCGGTCTCCGCTCATCGGTCGGTCGGTCGCCGCGGCGAGGACCCGGTCGACCTCGGTCTCCAGGCCTGCGTCACGGCTGCGGGACAGCGCCCCGACCTGCACCACGGTACGCCCGCCGGTGCCGCCCGCCGGGCCCGGGTGGCCGTCCGCGGCGGCCGGGGACAGGCGCACCCACACCCTCCGGCGGGGCAGGAAAAGGCTCACCGTGAGGCCGACGATGGCCAGCACCGCCGCGACGAGCGCGAGCGGTCCGGACGGGTCGGCACGCACCTGGAACGCGGCGAAGCGGGGCAGGTCGGCGAAAGTCACGCTGCCGAGCCCGTCGGGCAGCTCGACGGTCTGGCCGGGCTCGAGGACGAGCACGAGCGGACGGCCGTCCTCGTCCTCCACCTGCTCCATGGCGGAGGTGTCGAGCTCGTACACCGACTGGCCGCTGCCGTCACCGAGGCCGATGTCGCCGGTCCAGGCGGTGAGCACGAGGCGGGGCACGCGGGCGTCGGGGAAGAGCGACACCTGCTCCCCGGCCGGGTCGACGGCGGCGGTCGGCAGGAAGAGGCCGGTGAGCCCGATGTCCTCCCCGCCGGGCACGGGCGCCTTGACGACGCCGCGGGAGGTGTACGAGGAGTCCTCCGGCAGGAACGGGGCGGCGCCGTCGGCGCGCAGCTCGCCGTCGGCGTCGCGGACCTCGACGACCGGTGCGTAGCCGTTGCCGGTGAGGAACACCCTGCTGCCGGCGACCTCGAGCGGGCTGTTGACGCGGACCGTCGCCTCGCGCGGCGGTGCGTCGGGGTCCTCGCGGTAGACGACGTCGGCGGCGAAGTCTCGCGGCGAGCCGATCTCGCTGACCTGGGTCTCCTCGAACGCGACGTCGAGGGAGTCCAGCCGGAACGAGAACGGCGGCAGGGCCGAGCTGTCGAACCGGGCGCCGGGGGTGATGGAGTCGTAGGCGGGGACGACGTTGCTGAACGACCCGCCCTCCACGACGAGCGCCTCGCCGCGGTAGGCGTACAGCGACCCGGTGGCCAGGGCGAGCAGCACGCCGATGAGGCTCACGTGGAACAGCAGGTTGCCGGTCTCGCGCAGCCGGCCGGTCTCCGCGGCGAGCGACAGGCCGCCGCCGGGCTCGTCGTGGCGGTCGACGACGTGCCCCAGCCAGGGACCGCCGCCGGGGCCGCGCCGGCGCAGGGCCCGCTCGACCCGGTCGGCGACGACGCCGAGGGGCTCGTCGACCTTGGCGGCCGCGTGGCCGGGCAGGCGCTCGAGGCGGCGGGGGGTGGCGGGCGGGCGGCGGCGCCACTCCCGGGCGTGCACCCGGGCGCGCGGCACGATGCAGCCGACCAGGCTGACGAACAGCAGCAGGTACACCGCGGCGAACCACGGCGAGGCGTAGACGTCGAAGAAGCCGAGCCGGTCCAGCCACTCCCCCGTCGACGGGTTCTCGGCCAGGTACGCCGTCACCGCGCCGCGGTCCACGGCGCGCTGCGGGAACAGCGAGCCCGGGATGGTGGCGACCGCGAGCAGGAGCAGCAGGACGAGGGCGGTCCGCATGCTCGTCAGCTGCCGCCAGAGCCAGCGCAGCGACCCGGCCGTGCCGAGCGCGGGCGGCAGCGGCGCGTCGCCGGGGGCCTGCTCGCGGGGGCGCGTCGCGGTGCTCACAGCAGCACCGGGAACCGGCTGACCGGCCCGCGCAGGGCCTCGACGAGCAGGTCCCAGACGCCGGTGAGCAGCAGCACGCCGACCACGACGAGGAGCACGCCGCCGGCGGTGGTGACCAGCCGGCGGTGGCGGCGCAGCGGCTCCAGCGCGCGCAGGCCCCGGGCGTAGGCGACGGAGACCAGGACGAACGGCAGCCCGAGGCCGACGCAGTAGGCCGCGGCGAGCAGGGCCCCGCGGCCGGCCCCGCCGTCGGTGTAGGCGAGCGCGACGACGGCGGCCAGGGTCGGGCCGACGCAGGGCACCCAGCCGACGCCGAACGCCGCGCCGAGCAGCGGGGCGCCGGCGAGGCCGACCGCGGGCCGCCACCGGGGCCGCAGCTCGGTGCGCAGCAGCGGGACGGCGCCGACGAAGACCAGGCCCATGAGGACGGCGACGACGCCGGCGACGACGTCGACGGTGCGGCCCTGCGGCAGGACCGCACCGGCGAGCCCGGCGACCGAGCCGAGGGCGACGAACACGGCGCTGAAGCCGGCGACGAACAGGACGGTGCCGGTCACCAGGCGGGCCGTGGGGACGGTGGCGGGGTCGGCGAGCACCGCGGTCCGCGCCGGCGCCGAGACGGTCCGCCCGCCCGCCCCGGAGGCCGTCCCCGCCGCGCCCGTGGTGACCGCGCCGCCTGCGGGCTGCGCGGGGCCGGCCAGACCGGACACGTAGGCGAGGTAGCCGGGCACCAGCGGCAGCACGCACGGCGAGGCGAACGAGACCAGCCCGGCGGCCGCGGCGAGGGGCACGGCGAGCAGCAGCGAGCCGTCGAGCACCGTCTGCGCGGCGACCGACGCGCCGACGGCGGCGGGCAGGACGCCCGCGACGAGGCCCGCCGCCGCGCTCACGGCGTGCCCTGCGCCGGGGTGCCGACGACGTCCTCGACGACGGCGACGAGCGTGGCCCGGCTGACCCGCCCGAGCAGGCGCGCGGCCACGCGGCCCTCCTCGTCGAGCACGAGGGTGGCGGGGACGGTGTTGGGCGGGACGTCGGAGGCCAGCCGGAGCAGCAGCTCGCTGTCGGGGTCGTGCAGGCTCGGCCAGCCGATGCCGTACTCCTCCTCGAACCCGGTCGCGGCGACGGTCGAGCGGTCGCGGATGTTGATGCCGACGAAGCGGGCACCGAGGCCGGCGAGCTCGCCCTCGGCCGCGACCAGGTCGGGCGCCTCGGCGTGGCACGGCCCGCACCAGGAGCCCCACACGTTGAGGACGACCGGGGCGCCGCGCAGGTCGGCCACGTCCAGCTCCTCGCCGTCGACGGTGGGCCCCTCGAGGCCCTGGACCGGCTCGCCCCGCTCGGCGGCCGGCACGACCTGGACGGTGGAGTCGCCGGAGACGAACGCGTCACCCGCCTCGTCGCGCAGGCCGGGGACGCCGGCCTCGCCGGAGGAGCCGCAGCCCGCGAGCAGCAGCGCCGCCACGGCGAGCGCGGCGGCCCCGCGCGGGGAGGAGGTCCGCACGCTCACACCCCCGCCGCCGGCTCGCGGTACCCGACGCCGACCAGCGTGGTGCCGTCGTAGTGCAGCGACGTCACCGAGGCCAGGCCGCACTGCCGGGTGCGCGGGTCGTGCCAGAGCCGCCGGCCCTCGACCGCCGACCGGGCGGTCCAGATCGGCAGCTGGTGGGAGACGCAGACGACCTCGCGGCCGGGCGCCAGGTCGCGGGCGTCGGCGACCGCGGCCAGCATCCGGGCGGCGACCTGCGTGTACGGCTCGCCCCACGACGGCAGGAACGGGTTCCACAGGTGCCGCCAGCTGCCGGGGCTGCCGAGCGAGCGCCGGTCGACGAGCCGGCCCTCGAAGACGTTGCTGCTCTCGACGAGCCGGGCGTCGGTGCGGACCTGCAGGCCCAGCGCCTCCGCGAGCGGCCGCGCGGTCTGCTGCGCCCGCTCCAGCGGGGAGCACACCATCGCGGCGACGTCGCGGCCGGACAGGTCGGCGGCGACGGCCTGCGCCATCCGCTCGCCCCGTTCCGACAGCCGGTACCCGGGCAGGCGGCCGTAGAGCACCTTCCCGGGGTTGTGGACCTCGCCGTGGCGGACGAGGTGGACGACGGTGCGGGTCGCCGGCGTGCTCACGTGCCCTCCCCCGGAGGGGTGCCGGCGGCCGCGGCGGAGCCGGCCCGGCCCTCGGCGGCCTCGGCGGCGGCGCGGGCGGCGACGGGGAGCGCGGCGAGCACCTGCCCGACGGCCTCGTCGCCGTGCGAGGCGGAGACGAACCAGGACTCGAACGCCGACGGGGGCAGGTGCACCCCCTCGTCGAGCATGGCGTGGAAGAACGCGCGGAAGGCGGCCTCGTCCTGGGTGCGGGCGGTGCCGTAGTCGTCGACCCGTCCGTCGACGCCTTCGGTGAGGAACACGCTGAACATGCTGCCCGCCCGCTGGACGACGTGGGGCAGGCCGACCGCGTCGAACGCCTCGTCGACCGCGCCGCTGACCGTGGCCGCCACCTCGTCGACGCGGGCGTAGACCGCGGCGTCCGCCAGGCGCAGGGTCGTCAGCCCGGCGGTGACGGCGACGGGGTTCCCGCTCAGCGTACCCGCCTGGTAGACCGGGCCGAGCGGGGCCAGGTGCTCCATGACGTCGGCGCGGCCGCCGAACGCCGCGACCGGGAAGCCGCCGCCCAGGACCTTGCCGAAGGTGAACAGGTCCGGGGCGGCGGGGGCCGCGGCGTCGGCCTGCTCGAGCGCGTGCCAGCCGCCCGGCGAGACCCGGAACCCGGTCATCACCTCGTCGTAGACCAGGAGCGCGCCGTGCGCGGCGGTGAGCTCCCGCATGAGCCGCGCGAACCCCGGCCGGGGCGGGACGACGCCCATGTTGCCGGCGGCGGCCTCGGTGATGAGGCAGGCGATCCGGTCGCCGTGCTCGGCGAACACCGCGCGCAGGGCGGCCTCGTCGTTGTAGGGGACGACGAGGGTGTCGGCGGCCGAGGCGCCGGTGATGCCCGGGCTCGACGGCAGGCCGAAGGTCGCCAGCCCCGACCCGGCCTGGGCCAGGAGCGCGTCGACGTGGCCGTGGTAGTGCCCGGCGAACTTGACGACCGCAGGACGGCCGGTGAAGCCGCGGGCCAGCCGGACGGCGCTCATCGTCGCCTCGGTGCCGGAGTTCACCAGCCGCAGCATCTGCACCGCGGGGACCCGGCGCACGACCTCCTCGGCGAGCTCGACCTCGAGCTCGGTGGGGGCGCCGAAGGAGAAGCCGTCGCCGGCGACGCGGCGGACGGCCTCGAGCACGTCGGGGTGGGTGTGGCCCAGCAGCATCGGGCCCCAGGAGCACACCAGGTCCACGTAGCGGGTGCCGTCGGCGTCGGTCAGCCAGGGCCCGCGCGCCGACGCCATGAAGCGGGGGGTCCCGCCGACGGCACGGAACGCCCGGACCGGGGAGTTCACGCCGCCGGGCACGACGGCCGACCCGCGGGCCAGCAGGGCCTCCGAGTGGGCGGTGGTCCCGGGCGTCCGGGCGACCGGGGGGGCGTGGGTGTCCGTCACGCCACCAGTGTCCCAAGCCCGCGGGGGTCCGGCGTGCGCGGGGGGTGGCTCAGCCGCGGCCGCGGATCCGGTCGCGGACCTTCGCCATCGCGGCCCCAAGGGCGAGGAACTCCTCGCGCTCCAACGGGTCGACGAGGCGCTCGCGGACGGAGCCCACGTGGTGCGGGGCGGCCTCGACCAGCGCGGCCGCGCCGGCTTCGGTCATGCTGCAGCGGACGCCGCGCTTGTCCTCCAGGCACGGCTCGCGGCGCACCAGGCCGCGGGCCTCCATCCGGCTCACGGTGTGGGTGAGCCGGGAGCGGGAGTGCAGGACCAGCTGGGCGAGCTCGCTCATCCGCAGCGACCGGCTCTCCTGCTCCGACAGCTGGACGAGGATGTCGTACTCGCTGAAGGTGAGACCGACGGCGAGCAGGTCGCGGCCGAGCGCCTCGTCGAGCAGCTGCGACCCCTCGAGCCACGCACGCCACGCGGCCTGCTGCTCCTGGTCGAGCCACTCACCCCGGGTCACGGCCCGCAGCGTATCGTCGCGGGCCCCCGCGGGGGGCGGGGACGCGCTCCCACGGACGGCCCCCCGGGGGGCTCTCACCCCTGCAGCGCGCGGGCGACGTCGAGCGCGGAGTACGTGAGGACGACGTCGGCGCCGGCGCGGCGGATCGACAGCAGGCTCTCCATGACCGCCCGGTCCCGGTCGATCCAGCCGTTCGCGGCCGCGGCGGCGACCATCGCGTACTCGCCGGAGACCTGGTACGCGGCGACCGGGACGGGGCTGGCGTCGGCGACCTGGCGCAGCACGTCGAGGTAGGGCAGGGCCGGCTTGACCATGACCATGTCGGCGCCCTCCTCCACGTCCAGCGACACCTCGAGCAGCGACTCCCGCGCGCCGGCCGGGTCCTGCTGGTAGGTGGTCCGGTCGCCGGTGAGCGTGGACTCCACCGCCTCGCGGAACGGCCCGTAGAAGGCCGAGGCGTACTTGGCCGCGTAGGCGACGATCCCGGTGTCCTGGCGCCCGGCCTCGTCGAGGGTGCGCCGGACCACGCCCACCTGGCCGTCCATCATCCCGCTCGTGCCGAGCAGGTGGACGCCCGCCGCGGCCTGGGCCAGGGCGGCCGAGGCGTAGCGCTCGAGCGTGGCGTCGTTGTCGACCCGGCCCCGGTCGTCCAGGACGCCGCAGTGGCCGTGGTCGGTGAACTCGTCCAGGCAGAGGTCGGCCATGAGGACGGTGCGGTCGCCGACGGCCTCGGCCAGGTCGGCGAGCGCGACGTTGAGGATGCCGTCGGGGTCGTCGATGCCGCTGCCGGTGGCGTCCCGGACGGCCGGCACGCCGAAGACCATGATCCCACCGACGCCGGCGTCGACGGCCTCGCGGGCCAGCGCGACGAGCGAGCCCCGGGAGTGCTGCCGGACGCCGGGCAGGCTCGTGATGTCGCGGGGGGCGTCCAGGCCCTCGCGGACGAAGACCGGCAGGACGAGGTCGGCCGGGTGCAGCCGGGTCTCGGCGACCAGCCGGCGCAGCGGGGCGCTGGCCCTCAGCCGTCGCGGCCGGCGGGCGGGGAAGCCGCCGGCCGACGACGGGAGGGACGTCACCGGGCTCATCGGCTGACCGGCGGGCCCACCGGCACGCTCACCGGGCGCGCCGGCGTGCGGCCGGGCCCCGCTGGGACGGGCGCGCCCACT
>NZ_JBBEOI010000132.1 GCF_037860755.1 Aquipuribacter hungaricus
GGACACCCACGCGCCGGTCCAGCCGGCGGGCGCGCCCTGCGCCGGTGCCGGCGGCCCGGGGACGGCACCGGGCCGCAGACCGGCCGGCGCGCTCACGGGGTGCACGCGGCGAGCAGGTCGACGAAGGTGACGCCCTCGCGGGCGACGCCGAACACGTGGGCCCGCTGCAGCGTGGCGGCCGCCCACGAGCGGTGGGGGCCGGCCTCGTTCATCTTGTTCCGGTAGCCGGACGCGCTCACGCCGCCGCCCTTCCTGGACTTCTCGTCGATGGACACGGCGTCCTGGTGGTCCTCGTGGGACACCACCGACAGCGCGTGGACGGGCATGACGTGGCTGGGGTGGATGACGGTCTTGCCGGACATGCCGTTGGCGCGGTCGAGGACGACCTCGCGGACCAGGCCGTCCAGGTGGGTGGCGAGCAGCTGGGTGCGCAGGGCCGGCTCGTGGGCGCGCTGGAACGGCGACTCCCGCAGCATCGGCTTGAACAGGCGGTGGTCGTCGCCGAAGTACTCCCACACCGGCCCGCACACGACGAAGCCGGTGCCGTCCGCGCGGGCCATGACGTTGACCACGTCCGACAGCACCTGCGCGACCACCCCGACGTCGTACACGGTGAGGTCGGGCCCGCGCCGCAGGCCGTACACCGAGGACAGGTCCGTGGTCCCGACGCGGACGGCGAGCACGACGTCACGGTGGGCCTGGAGCAGGTCGTGGGCCTCGGTGAGCGCCGCCGTCCGGGTCTCGCGGTGGATGACCTCGCGGGACTCCATGATCGGCATGACCGACAGCGGCAGCCCGGTGCTGAGGCGCAGCTGCTCGACCAGCCGCAGGTAGGGCAGCCCGCTGGCGGCGGTGAACTTGGGGACCACGAACCCGGACAGCACGCAGAGCGCCTCCCCCAGCCCCTCGGCCACCCGGGTGAGCTGCTCGGGCGAGCGGACCCGGACGAAGAGCAGCGGTCGGGGGTCGCCGGAGCGCAGCAGCGCCGTCAGCTGACGCACGACGTTGACCTCGGCCTCGGCCACGTCGTCGTCGCCGATCGCGTCCTCCAGGCACACCACGGCGCTGGTCACCCCGGCACGGACCCGCCGTCGCAGGTCCTCGGCCAGGGCCGGCCGGGTGCCGGGCAGGTAGAGCGTCGCGCCGAGCGCGAGGGCCACGAGCCGGGCCTCGTCGCGCACGTCCACCGGCTGCGGGACCTGGTCGAACAGGTGGGCCCGGTCCTCGTCGGACAGGCAGTCGAAGTGCCGGACCTGCACGCGCGGGCTCCTCGGGGCACAGCAGGGGGCGGGACCCCCCGCCAGCAGCGTCGGGCCCCCCGTACGGGGGGACAGTAGCCGGGGTGCCGCCGTGGCGCGCCGGGTCCGGGCAGACCCGACACCGCTGCGGTTATGGTCGTGGCCGGACTGCCGGGCACCGGCCCGGCGCACCGAGCGGGAGGGTACGAACGATGGCTGTGAGCTTGTCCAAGGGCGGGAACGTGTCGCTGACCAAGGAGGCCCCCGGGCTGACCGCGGTCACCGTGGGGCTGGGCTGGGACGCCCGCACCACCACGGGCCAGGACTTCGACCTGGACGCCAGCGCGATCATGCTGACCGCGGAGGGCCGGGTCCTGTCGGACTCCCACTTCGTCTTCTTCAACAACACCAAGAGCCCCGACGGCTCCGTCGAGCACACCGGCGACAACACCACCGGTGAGGGCGACGGCGACGACGAGGCGCTCGCCGTCAACCTGGCGGGCGTCCCCGCCGAGGTGACCCGGGTCGTCTTCCCGGTGTCGATCTACGACGCCGAGACCCGCAGCCAGAGCTTCGGCCAGGTCCGCAACGCCTACATCCGCATCCTCAACCAGGCCGGCGGCGGCGAGATCGCCCGCTACGACCTGTCCGAGGACGCCTCGACCGAGACCGCCATGGTGTTCGGCGAGCTGTACCGCAACGGCGCGGAGTGGAAGTTCCGCGCCGTGGGCCAGGGCTACGCCTCCGGCCTGGCGGGCATCGCCAAGGACTTCGGCGTCAACGTCTGATGCCGATCGACTACACCAAGCGGCCGAAGGCCGAGGAGCCACCGGCGGGCGGGGGGAAGATCTCCCTCACCAAGTCGGCCCCGACCGTGTCGCTCACCAAGGCGGCCTCGGGCGGGAAGCTGCACGTCAACCTCAACTGGGACGCGCGCGCGGCGGCACCGGCACCGCGAGGGCTGTTCAGCAAGGCCAAGGCCGGCGGCGGCAGCCTCGACCTCGACCTGGGCTGCCTGTACGAGCTCACCGACGGCCGCAAGGGCGTCGTCCAGGCGCTCGGGAGCTCGTTCGGGTCGCTGGACTCCGCGCCGTACGTGTTCCTCGACGGCGACGACCGCTCCGGGGCGGTGTCGCAGGGCGAGAACCTCTACGTCAACCTCGCCCACCTCGCCGACATCCGCCGCGTCCTCGTGTTCGCGATGATCTACGAGGGTGCCGCGTCCTTCGACGACGCCCGCGGAGTCGTCACGCTCACCCCGGCCGACGGGCCGACCCTCGAGGTCGTCCTCGACGGCGCGGGAGGGCGGTCGCGGATGTGTGCCATCGCGCTGCTGCAGAACACCGGCGGGCAGCTGTCGGTGACCCGCGAGGTGAACTACGTCCAGGGCACGCAGGCGGAGCTCGACGCGGCCTACGGCTGGGGCATGCGCTGGCAGGCCGGCCGGAAGTAGCAGCTGCACGACCTGCACCATCGATGCACCACGCACGAGAGGGCCCCGACGGCAGCTGCCGTCGGGGCCCTCTGTGCGAGGTGCCGTGGGTCAGTGGGGCGTGGGCCCGGTGCCGACGAGCTCGTCGTCGCTGCGCACCGCGTCGTCCTTGCGGTTGGCCCGCACGGAGGAGATGAGCGAGGCGATGATGAGCGTGACGCCGAGGAGACCGGTGATGGCCTCGGGGATGTGGACCGCCAGCTCGAGGAACAGGATGAGCGCGAGCCCGCCGATCGCCCAGTGGGCGCCGTGCTCGAGGTACCGGTACTGCGCCAGCGTGCCCTCGCGGACCAGGTAGACCGTCATGGACCGGACGAACAGCGCGCCGATCCCGAGGCCCGCCGCGATGACGAGCACGTTGCTGCTGATGGCGAAGGCGCCGATGACGCCGTCGAAGGAGAACGACGCGTCGAGGACCTCGAGGTAGAGGAACGTCGACAGGCCCGCCTTGCCGGCGGTCTGCACGGCGACGCCGGTGCCGCGGACGGTCGTCGTCTGGACCGACTCGTCGTCGTCGTCGTCCTCGAGCTTCTC
This sequence comes from Aquipuribacter hungaricus, assembly GCF_037860755.1. Lineage (NCBI taxonomy): Bacteria > Bacillati > Actinomycetota > Actinomycetes > Micrococcales > Intrasporangiaceae > Aquipuribacter > Aquipuribacter hungaricus. The sequence goes on from NZ_JBBEOI010000132.1 coordinate 3,265, forward strand.
GTCGAAGTAGCCGTCCAGGCCCGAGACCGCGAGGTAGGTGACCAGGCCGACGAGGCCGCTGAACAGCACGGTGCGCGAGTCCGAGGCCTCCGCGACCGACGCGCCGACGAGGATCAGCAGCCCGGCGACGAGGACGGAGAGCTGGCCGAAGCGGCCGACCTTCTCGAAGAGCGCCTCCACGGGCCGGAGCCAGCGGACGTCCTTGTCCCCGAAGACCCAGTCGAGGAAGATCATCATGAGGAACGTGCCGCCGAAGGAGTAGATGGCGGGCTGCGCCTCCTCCAGCTCCTCGCCGTAGCGCTGGCCGTCGTTGAGGGCCAGGTCGATGACCTCGGCGAAGCCCAGGTTCGCGGTGACGGCGACGATGACGATGGGGAAGACGAGCCTCATGCCGAAGACGGCGATGAGGATGCCGACGGTGAGGAAGAGCTTCTGCCACAGCGGCGACATCTTCTTGAGGTACTTGGCGTTGACGACGGCGTTGTCGAACGACAGCGAGACCTCGAGGATCGACAGCACGAGCGCGGTCAGGACCAGCGCGGGAGACCGGCTGAAGTACCCGACGAGCGCCAGCACGACGATCGAGGCGATGATGGAGCCGCGGAACGCTTTCAGAACCTGCACAGGTCGTCCTCCTCGTGGCCGCGGACGATCCGGCAGCCGGACGATCGTAACCGGGCCGGGCGGGCGCCACCGGCCCCGCGGCCGTCCTGGGGAGGACCTGCCGGTCCTCGGATGCAGACCCGCGGCCGCCTACTGCTGCCGCTGCGCCAGCTGCTGGGCCACCGTCCGCTGGACCTGCTGCAGCCCCGGGGTGTCCAGCAGGCCGACCTGGCCCTCGAGCTGGCGGAGCAGGTGGGGGTCGGCGACGGCGCGCTCGGAGGACTGCAGCAGGACCGTGCCGGCGCCGGTGAAGTCGTACTGGCGCTCCTCGCCGGACTGCATCCCGACCAGGCCGAGCACCCCGCCGAGGAAGCCCTGCATCCAGCCGGCGTCGTAGTGGTGGCTCGGCGAGGGGCAGTCGGCCCAGCCGACCAGCGCCTGCGGGTCCACCCGCAGCGGGGGCTCGGCGAAGATGACCGGCCCCGAGCTGGAGGCGAGGAACTTGCCGGTGCCGACCAGGGTGAGGAAGCCCGGGACGATCGACTGCTTGAGCTCCAGCCCGGGGTCGAAGGCCAGCAGGTTGGCCGCCCGCAGGGTGAGGTTGCCGTCCTCGATGTCGTAGCTGTTGATGTCGTAGCCACGGTCGCCGAGCAGCAGGTGGCCCGAGCCCGTCGCGACCACCCAGTCGCGGGTGTACAGCGGCGCGGAGAAGCGTGAGGCGACCATCCCGCCGAGGCTCGCCGAGCTGAGCGGCTCGAACCGGATCCCCTGGCCGCCGGGGGCCGGGTAGTAGGCGATCATCCGGCCGGTCTGCATGAACAGCTGGCCGTCGAGGCGCCGGCAGTAGGCGTAGCTGTTGCCGGGGACGTTGTCGTCGTCGGGCAGCGTCGTGGGGTTCAGCGGGATCATCTCTGGCCTCAGACCTTCTGCTCGGACGCCTGGACGTACACGGTGCCCTGGCCGGTCAGCCGCAGCTGGACGGCCTCGCCGGAGCCGCGGCCGACGGCGTCGCGCCAGCCGACGGAGGCGGACAGGTCGACCTGGACGTGGCCGAGGTGGGCGACGTAGGCCTGCGGGTCGACGGCGACGGTCTGGCCGCCGCCCACCGGGATGGCGAACGTGCCGCCGTGGCTGAGCAGGGCCGCCGAGCCGACGCCGTGCAGCTGCGTGGTGGCCAGGCCCATGCCGCTGGCGACGTTGCGCACCGCGCCGCGCAGGCCGCCCTGCTGGCCGACCATGACCAGCGTGGACTGCAGGGCGGCGTCGTGGGCCATGAGCCGGTCGGCCTCGACCTGCAGCGGGCCGGACCCGTCGAGGTCCACCACGGTGACGTGCAGCCCGCGGAAGCCGTAGTGGACGGCGCCCTGGCCCTGGGCGACCATCATCGCCACCTGCTCCCCGGCGAGCATGCGGCCGGCCATGCCGCCCAGCCCCCCGCCGAGGCCGCCGCCGCCCCCGCCGTGCACCGGGGAGAACCGGACGTCGCCGGTGTAGGCGAGCATCGAGCCGCGCCGGGCCAGGACCTCGCGCCCGTGCTGTACCCGCGCGGTGACGACCTTGCCGTTGACGGCCTCGAACGTGCCCATCACCGCTCCTCGGGCTGGATGTAGACGACGCCGGAGCCGTCGAAGCGCAGCGAGAACGCCTCGCCCGAGCTCTCGCCGACGAGGTTCCGCCACGACACGTCGGTGACGAAGGTCTGATTGAGCTGCCCGCGGCTGGCGACGAACGCCTGAGGGTCGACGACCAGCGGGAACTGCGGCGACACCTCCAGCGCGACGGGCGGCCCGCCGGAGGACAGCAGCGCGCACGTGCCGTGGCCGGTCACCGTCGTGGTGAACAGCCCCTGCCCGGACGACGCGCCGCGCATCCCGGCGAAGGCGACGTCGGTGCGCAGGGAGTCCGACAGGGCGAGCAGCTGCTCGGACTCCACCCGCAGGGTGTCCCCCGCCAGCTCGACGAGCAGCACCTCCATGGCGTCCTTGGCGAACCACACCGTGCCCCTGCCGGAGCACGTCATGAAGGCCACGGACTCGCCGGTGGCGCGGCGCTTGAGCCCGGCGACCAGGCCGTCGCCACCGCCCATGCCGGCGCTCTTGAACTGGACGTCGCCGGTGTAGGCGACCATCGACCCGGTGACGGCGCGGACCGGCTGCCCGGTCAGGTCGACCTCGAGCACGCGCGAGCCGTTGAGGCGGAAACCCTGCACGCCCCGACCCTGGCAGAGCAGCCCGGCCCGTGTCTCGCACCTCGCCCGGTCGGCCGCGCGGTCCGCCGCCGGGACGGTCACGGGCCCCGGGCTCAGCCGAGGTCGAGGGCGAGCAGGTCCTCCTCGGTCTCGCGGCGCAGCAGCACCCGGCTGGCCCCGTCGCGCACCGACACCACGGGCGGGCGCGGGACGTGGTTGTACTGGCTGGACAGGCTGCGGCAGTAGGCACCCGTCCCCGGCACGGCGAGCAGGTCGCCGCGGCGGACGTCCCCGGGCAGGAACTCGTCCCGGACGACGATGTCGCCGCTCTCGCAGTGCTTGCCGACGACGCGGGCGAGCACCGGCGGGGCGTCGGAGGCGCGCGAGGCGAGGGTGCACGAGTAGTCCGCGTCGTACAGGGCGGTGCGGACGTTGTCGCTCATGCCGCCGTCCACGCTCACGTAGCGCCGCTCGCCGCCGCCGTCGAGCCGGACGGGCTTGACGGTGCCGACCTCGTACAGCGTGAACGTGCTGGGCCCGACGACCGCGCGGCCCGGCTCGACGCTCACCCGGGGGACGTCGACGCCCGCCGCGGCGCACTCGGCGGCCATGGTGGCGGCCAGGCGGGCGGCCAGGTCGGCGACCGGCATGGGGCGGTCGGTCGAGGCGTAGGCGATGCCGAACCCGCCGCCGAGGTCCATCTCGGGCAGGGCGGTGCCGTGCTCGCGCAGCACGTGGGCGTGCAGCCCGACGAGCCGCCGCACGGCGATCTCGAAGCCGGCCGGGTCGAAGATCTGGGAGCCGATGTGGCTGTGCAGGCCCCGCAGCTCGAGCTCCGGGCGCGACAGCACGTCGGCGACCACGCCGGCGGCGACGCCGTCGGACAGCGCGAGGCCGAACTTCTGGTCCTCGTGCGCCGTGGCGATGAACTCGTGGGTGTGCGCCTCGACCCCGACGTTGACGCGCACCATGACGGGGGCGCGCACACCGCGGGCGCGGGCGAGCGCGGCGACCCGGGCGGGCTCGTCGGCGGAGTCCAGGACGATCCGGCCGATGCCGTGCGACAGCGCCCGGTCGATCTCGGCGTCGGACTTGTTGTTGCCGTGCAGCGTCATGTCCGCCGCGGACAGCCCGGCGCGCAGCCCGACGGCCATCTCCCCGCCGGTCGTCGTGTCCAGGCGCAGGCCCTCCTCGTGGACCCAGCGCGCCACGGCGACCGACAGGAACGCCTTGCCGGCGTAGTAGACGTCGGCGCCGCCGCACAGGTCGCGGAACGCCTCGTCGAAGGCGGTGACGTGCGCGCGCGCCCGCTCCCGCAGGTCGGCCTCGTCCAGGACGTAGGCGGCGGTGCCGTGCTCGGCGGCGAGGTCGAGCACGGACACCCCGCCGACCGTGAGCACGCCGTCGTCGCCGCGGCGCACGGTGCGTGCCCACAGCCCCGGCAGCAGGGCGTTGACGTCGTCGGGGGTCCGCAGCCAGGCCGGGGCGGGGGCCATCGCGCCGGCGTGCAGGGCGCCGGCCTCGTGGGCGCGGGCCACTACATCCGCTCCGGGGCGGAGACGCCGAGCAGCGCCAGGCCGTTGGCGAGCACGGTGCGCACGGCGTCGTTGAGCCACAGCCGGGTGCGCTGGACGTCGGTGACCGGCTCGACGGTCCCGTCCTGGAGCACCGACGGCATCACCCGGCGCTGGTCGTACCAGCGGTGGTAGCTGCCGGCCAGCTCCTCCAGGTACCGGGCGACGCGGTGCGGCTCGCGCAGGGCGGCCGCCTGGGCGACGACCCCGGGGAACTGCGCGAGGGAGGCCAGCACGACCTCCTCGCTGGGGTGGTCGAGCAGCGCGGCGTCGAAGCCGTCCTCGCGCCGCACGCCGACGGTCGCCGCGTTGCGGGCGACGTTGGCGGTGCGGGCGTGGGCGTACTGCACGTAGAAGACCGGGTTGTCGTTGGTGCGCCGCACCAGCAGGTCCAGGTCGATGTCGATCGCGGAGTCGGCGCTGGAGCGGGCCAGGGCGTACCGGGCGGCGTCGACCCCGACGCCGTCGACGAGGTCCTCCATCGTCACCACGGTGCCGGCGCGCTTGCTCATCCGGACCGGGGCGCCGTCCTTGACGAGGTTGACCATCTGGCCGATGAGGACCTCGACCCGGTCGGGGTCGTCGCCGAAGGCCGCCGCGGCGGCCTTGAGCCGGGCGACGTAGCCGTGGTGGTCGGCGCCGAGCATGTAGATGGCGTGGTCGGCGCCGCGGCGCCGCTTGTCCCGGAAGTACGCGAGGTCGCCGGCGATGTAGGCGGGCTGGCCGTCGGACTTGATGACGACGCGGTCCTTGTCGTCGCCGAACTCGGTCGAGCGCAGCCACCAGGCGCCCTCGGCCGGGTACAGCCGCCCGGACGCCTTGAGCTCCTCCAGCGCCGCCTCGACCGCGCCCGAGGCGTGCAGGGAGTCCTCGTGGAAGTACACGTCGAAGTCCACGCCGAAGTCGTGGAGGCTCTGCTTGATCGCGGTGAACATGAGGTCGACGCCGGTGGCCCGGAAGACCTCCTGGGCCTGCTCGTCGGGCAGGTCGAGCACCTCGCGGCCCCGCAGGTCGAGCACCTGCGCAGCGATGTCGTCGATGTACTGCCCGGCGTAGCCGTCCTCCGGCACCTCGAGGCCGCGGGCCCGGGCGAGCAGCGAGCGCGCGAACCGGTCGATCTGCGCGCCGTGGTCGTTGAAGTAGTACTCACGGACCACCTGCGCGCCGGAGGCCTCGAGGACCCGGGCGAGGGAGTCGCCGACGGCGGCCCAGCGGGTGCCGCCCAGGTGGATCGGCCCGGTCGGGTTGGCGCTGACGAACTCGAGGTTGACGACCTCGCCCGCGAAGGCCTCGTTGTGCCCGTAGACCGACCCCGCCTCCACGACCGTGCGCGCGAGCGCGCCGGCGCTCGCGGTGTCGACGGTGACGTTGAGGAACCCCGGCCCCGCGACGTCGACGGCCGAGACGCCCTCGACCTGCCGCAGCCGCGCCGCCAGGAGGTCGGCGACCTGCCGCGGCGGGACGCCCGCGCCCTTGGCCAGCTGCAGGGCGACGTTGGTCGACCAGTCGCCGTGGTCCCGGTTGCGGGGGCGCTCGACGGTGACCCGCGCCGGGACCTCGGCGCGCAGCTCGCCGGCCCCGACGGCCTCGAGCAGGCAGGTGCGGACGGCGTCGGCGAGGGTCTCCGGGGTCACGGGGGACAAGCCTACGGGCGGCCCCGCCGGGTCCCCGACCGGTTTCCGGGGCGGTCGGGCAATAGCGGCCGGGCGGCCCGCTGCTGCTATCGTCTGCGTGTTCCTGGGCCCCCGTAGCTCAGGGGATAGAGCACTGCCCTCCGGAGGCAGGGGCGCAGGTTCGAATCCTGCCGGGGGCACCTACCGCTGGCCGGCGACGTACTCCCAGTGCCACGGCTCGAACGGCCCGCCGCCGCCCTCCTGCGCCCAGCGCGGGTTCTCGAAGCCGAGCGCGCCGGCGTTCTCGCGCAGCCACCGGTAGCCCTCGCCCTGGGACTCGACGCCGCCGCACAGGTCGACCGCGAGGCCGAAGCCGTGCTCGCTCGTGCCCGGCTCCGCGGCCAGCCCGGGCTTGCGCGCCCGGACCGACACCTGAGCCTCGTAGGAGCGGTAGCCGTCGGTGAGGCAGATGTCGGTGCCCATCGCGGCGCGGTAGCGCTCGTTGAGCAGCGTGAGGGACACCGCGGCGTCGGCCCGGACGCGCGTGGTCCCGTCCCACAGCGTGCACAGGTACGTCTCGTCCATCCGGCCGTTGTCCTGCGGCGTCTCCGGCGGGACGCCGTCGCAGCCGGGCAGGACGGCGCGCTCCCCGCCGCGGGAGGCCTCGTCGACCGGCGGCCGCAGCAGCCCGTCGGGGCCGGCGACCAGGCCCGTGCCGGGGGCGGCCCCGACCGGCGCGAC
>NZ_JBBEOI010000133.1 GCF_037860755.1 Aquipuribacter hungaricus
CGCGGCCGACAGCGCGCCGGGCGAGGTCGCCAGCCGCTCGCCGACGAGCAGGACGGCGCCCTCGCTCCTCAGCGCGGCGGAGATGGCCTCCGCCGCCGGGTGCGCCGCGGACGGCTGGGCGGCGGCGCGCAGCACGGCCGCCTCGTCGCCGGGCGGGGTGGGGACGAGCAGGCCGGACAGCTTCTCCAGGCCGCGGCTGGCCAGCGGTGCCACCGAGGTGACGCCGAGGCCCTTGCGGGCGGCCTTGCGCAGGCGCAGGAAGAGGATCGGCGACTCCTCCTCCGGCTCCAGGCCGACGAGCACGACCGCGGCGGCGCGCTCGAGGTCGCCGTAGGTGACGCCGATGCCGGTGCCGGCGACCTGGGAGGCGAGGAAGGCCTCCTCCTCCGCCGAGTGCGGGCGGGCGCGGAAGTCGACGTCGTTGCTGCCGAGCACCGTGCGGGCGAACTTGCCGTAGGCGTAGGAGTCCTCGACCGTGAGCCGGCCGCCGACGAGCGTGCCGACGCCGGCGCGGTCGCGGGCCGCGGCGAGGCCGCGGGCGGCCACGTCGAGGGCGTCGGGCCACGAGGTCTCGACGAGCTCGCCGGTCACCTCGTCGCGCACGAGCGGGACGTCGACGCGGTCGGGCAGCGTGGCGTAGGTGAACGCCCAGCGGCCCTTGTCGCAGTTCCACTCCTCGTTGACCGCGGGGTCCTCGCCGGCCAGGCGGCGCAGCACGACACCGCGGCGGTGGTCCGCGCGCACCGCGCAGCCGGAGCTGCAGTGCTCGCAGACGGTCGCGGAGCTGACCAGGTCGAACGGGCGGGCGCGGAAGCGGTAGGCGGCGCCGGTGAGCGCGCCGACCGGGCAGATCTGCACCGTGTTGCCCGAGAAGTACGACGCGAACGGCGCACCGGCCTCGTCGAGCTCGGCGGAGCCCTCGGTGAGCCCGCCGGTGTAGCCGAGCACCCGGGTGTCGAAGGTGCCGATCTGCTGGGAGGCGCCACGCTTCTGCAGGTCGATGAAGGTGTCGCCGGCGATCTCCTTGGAGAACCGGGTGCACCGCTGGCAGAGGATGCAGCGCTCGCGGTCCAGGAGCACCTGGGTCGAGATCTTGATGGGCTTGGCGAAGGTGCGCTTGGTGTCGACGAAGCGCGACTCGCCCCGGCCGTTGCTCATCGCCTGGTTCTGCAGCGGGCACTCGCCGCCCTTGTCGCAGATCGGGCAGTCGAGCGGGTGGTTGACCAGCAGCAGCTCCATGACGCCGTGCTGTGCCTTGTCCGCCACGGCGGACGTGCGCTGGGTCTCCACGACCATGCCGGGGCTGACCGTCATGGTGCAGCTGGCCTGCGGCTTGGGCATCTTCGTCAGCTGGCCGTCGCGGTTGGGCGTCGACACCTCGACGAGGCACTGCCGGCAGGCGCCGGCGGGCTCCAGGAGCGGGTGGTCGCAGAAGCGCGGGATGGCGATCCCGAGCTCCTCGGCGACACGGATGAGCAGGGCGCCCTTGGGAGCCTGCACCTCGATGCCGTCGATGGTCAGCGGGACGGTCTCGGTCGCCTCGACGGCCTGCGTCGTCTCGGTGCCCGTGGAGAGGCTCATGCCATACCTGCCGGCTCGGTCGCCGCGCCCGTGGCGGCGAAGACGGTGGAGGCCCGGTAGGGGAACAGCTCCCGGGCCGGGGTGCGGGTGCCCGCGACGAACTCCTCGCGGAAGTACTTCACGGCGCTCGTGATGGGGCTCGTGGCCCCGTCGCCCAGCGCGCAGAAGGAGCGCCCGAGGATGTTGTCGCAGGTGTCGAGGAGGGTGTCGATGTCCTCCTCGGTCCCCTTGCCGGCCTCGAGCCGGCGGAGGATCTGGACCATCCAGTACGTGCCCTCGCGGCAGGGGGTGCACTTGCCGCAGGACTCGTGGGCGTAGAACTCGGTCCAGCGCAGCACGGCGCGGACGACCGAGGTGGTCTGGTCGAACATCTGCAGCGCGCGGGTGCCGAGCATGGACCCGGCGGCCGCCGTGGACTCGAAGTCCAGCGGCACGTCCAGGTGCTCGGCGGTGAACAGCGGCGTCGAGGACCCGCCCGGGGTCCAGAACTTCAGGGTGCTGCCCTCGCGCATGCCCCCGGCCAGCTCGAGGAGCTGGCGCATGGTGATGCCCAGCGGCGCCTCGTACTGCCCGGGGTGCTTGACGTGGCCGGAGACCGAGAACAGGCCGTAGCCCTTGGACTTCTCGGTGCCCATGCCCGCGAACCACTCGGCGCCGTTGCGGACGATCGAGGGCACGCTGGCGATGGACTCGACGTTGTTGACCACGGTGGGCCGCGCGTAGAGCCCGGCGACGGCCGGGAACGGCGGCTTGAGGCGCGGCTGGCCGCGCCGGCCCTCGAGGGAGTCCAGCAGCGCCGTCTCCTCCCCGCAGATGTAGGCGCCCGCGCCGGCGTGGACGACGACGTCCAGGTCGAAGCCCGAGCCGAGGATGTCGTTGCCGATGTACCCGGCGGCCCTCGCGTCGGCGACGGCCTTGAGCAGGCGGCGGTAGACGTGCAGCTCCTCGCCGCGCAGGTACACGAACGCCCGGGCGGCCCCGATGGCGTAGGCGGAGATGATGACGCCCTCGATGAGGACGTGGGGGTTGGCGAGCATGAGCGGGGTGTCCTTGCACGTCCCCGGCTCGGACTCGTCGGCGTTGACCACGAGGTAGCGCGGCAGGCCGTCGTCCGGCGGCAGGAAGCCCCACTTCATGCCGGTGGGGAAGCCCGCGCCGCCGCGGCCGCGCAGCCCGGACGCCTTGACCGCGTCGACGAGCTCGGAGCGCGGCGTGCGCAGCGCCTGCCGCAGCGCCTGGTAGCCGTCGTGCTGCTCGTACGTCTTGAGGGTCCAGCTCTTGCGGGTGTCCCAGATCGCCGAGAGGACCGGCGTCAGCGTGTCGACCATCAGGTGCTCCCCGGGCTCGTGGTGGCGGTGCTGCTGTCGCCGTCGCTGCTGGGACGGCCGGTGCGGGCGGGCACGGCCGGGGCCGCCCACCCCTGCTGGCGGGCCAGGCGCAGGCCGGCGAGCGTCGCGGGGCCCGCGGCGGGGCCCTCGTCGGCACGGCCGTCCTCGAAGCCGGCGAGCACCCGGGACATCGCCCGGAAGTCGACGACCTCGTCGGCCCCGCGGGTCGGCCGCACGGCCTCCCCGGCGCGGAGCCGGTCGACGAGCCCGCACGTGGACTGCGGGGTCTGGTTGTCGAAGAACTCCCAGTTGACCATCACCACGGGGGCGTAGTCGCAGGCCGCGTTGCACTCGATGCGCTCGAGGGTGACCTTGCCGTCGTCGGTGGTCTCGTCGTGGCCGACGCCCGCGTGCTCGCTGACGGCCTCCCAGATCTCGTCCCCGCCCATGACGGCGCACAGGGTGTTGGTGCAGACCCCGACCGTGTACTCCCCGTTGGGGTGGCGCTTGTACTGCGTGTAGAAGGTCGCGACCGCGGACACCTCGGCGGTGGACAGGCCGAGGGTCTGCGCGCAGAAGGTCACCCCGTCGGGGCTGACGAAGCCGTCGACGGACTGCACGAGGTGCAGCATCGGCAGCAGGGCCGAGCGCTCCTGCGGGTACCGGGCGACGATGGCGGCCGCGTCGGTGCGCAGCTGCTCGAGGGTCTCGGGGCTGTAGGCCATCAGCGGTCGACGCCTCCCATGACGGGGTCGAGGGCGGCCACCGAGGCGACGACGTCGGCGACCTGGGCGCCCTCGCACATCACGGAGACACCCTGCAGGTTGGTGAAGGACGGGTCGCGGAAGTGCGCGCGGTACGGCTTGGTGCCGCCGTCGGAGACCAGGTGCGCCCCCAGCTCGCCGCGCGGGGACTCCACCGCGGTGTAGACCTGCCCGGCCGGGACCCGGAAGCCCTCGGTGACGAGCTTGAAGTGGTGGATCAGGGCCTCCATCGAGGTGCCCATGATCTGCCGGATGTGGTCGAGGGAGTTGCCCAGCCCGTCGCCGCCCAGCGCGAGCTGGGAGGGCCAGCGGACCTTGGGGTCGTCGACCATGACCGGGCCGTGGCCCAGCCGCTGGAGCTTCTCCATGCACTGCTCGACGATGTCGACCGACTGGTACATCTCGTCCAGGCGGATCCGCAGGCGGGAGTAGTTGTCGGCCTCGGTGCGCGTCACCACGTCGAAGTCGTAGGTCTCGTAGCCGCAGTACGGCTCGTCCTTGCGCAGGTCGGCGGGCAGGCCGGTCGAGCGCAGCACCGGTCCCGTGATGCCCAGGGCCAGGCAGCCGGCGAGGTTGAGGTAGCCGGTGCCGACCAGGCGCTGCTTGAGCGTCGGGTTCTGGGCGCTGAGGTTCTCCAGGTCGCGGATGCCGGCGCGGATGCTCGGCAGGAACTCGCGGATGGAGTCCAGCGCCCCCGGCGGGATGTCCTGCGCGACGCCGCCCGGGCGCACGAACGCGTGGTTCATCCGCAGGCCGGTGATCTCCTCGAGGATCTCCAGCGCCTTGTCCCGCTCGCGGAAACCGTCGGTCATCATCGTCGTGGAGCCCAGCTCCATGCCGCCGGTGGCCAGGGCCACGGCGTGGGAGCCGATCCGGTTGAGCTCCATGGTGAGCACGCGGAGCACGCTGGCCCGCTCGGGCACCTGCTCGGTGATGCCGAGCATCTTCTCGATGCCCAGGCAGTACGCCGTCTCGTTGAAGATCGGCGACAGGTAGTCCATGCGCGTGCAGAAGGTGACGCCCTGGGTCCAGGACCGCACCTCCATGTTCTTCTCGATGCCGGTGTGGAGGTAGCCGATGCCGGCGCGGGCCTCGGTGACCGTCTCGCCCTCGACCTCGAGGATGAGCCGGAGCACGCCGTGGGTCGACGGGTGCTGCGGGCCCATGTTGACGACGATCCGCTCCTCGCCCAGGCGCGCGGTGTCGACCACGTCGTCCCAGTCGCCGCCGCCGACGGTGACGACCGCGCCCTCGAGCACGTCGTTGTCGGCGTTGAGCACGCCGTAGGCGTCGTCGTGGGTGGAGCCGCCCGCGGGCGCCGGGGTGGCGTCGGCCGGGGAGGCGCTGGAGTCGACCGGGTTGCCCGCGCCGCGGGTGCCGCCGGTGCTGCTGCCCGTGCTGCTGCTCGTGGTGCTGCTCACGTGTACTGCCTCCGCACGTCGGGCGACGGGACGGTGGCGCCCTTGTACTCCACCGGGATGCCGCCGAGGGGGTAGTCCTTGCGCTGCGGGTGGCCCGGCCAGTCGTCGGGCATGTGGATCCGCGTGAGGGCCGGGTGGCCGTCGAACTGGATGCCGAAGAAGTCCCAGGTCTCGCGCTCGTGCCAGTCGTGCGTCGGGTAGACCGCCGTGGTCGAGGGGATGTGGGGGTCGGCGTCGGGGACGGAGACCTCCAAGCGCACCCGGCGGGAGTGGGTGATCGACTTCAGGTGGTAGACCGCGTGCAGCTCCCGGCCCGTGTCCTCCGGGTAGTGCACCCCGGAGACGCCGAGGCTGAGCTCGAAGCGCAGGTCGGGCTCGTCGCGCAGCCGCCGGCACACCTCGACGACGTGCTCGCGCCGGACGTGGAACGTGATCTCGCCGAAGCTGACGACGACCTTCTCGATCGCGCCGGCCGGGCTGTCGTAGCCCAGGCCGATCTCGGCCAGGCTGTCGCCGAGCAGGTCGGCGACCTCGTCGAACCAGCCGCCGTAGGGCCGCTGCGCGGGCAGGGCGACCGTCGAGGTCGACACCAGGCCCGAGTAGCCGGAGGTGTCCCCCGGGCCGGCGGGCGAGCCGAACATCCCGCGGCGCGTGGTGACCGGGGTCGCGGCGGCCGGGGTGCCGGCGGGCGTGAGGCCGCCCGAGGTGCCGGTGCGCTCGCCCGTCGTCACGTCCGTCGCCGTGGTGGCGTCGGCGTCCGTGCCCGTGGTGTGCACGCCCTTCGTCGCCTCGGTGACGGCGGGGTCGGCCGACACCTTGGTCGAGGGGTCGATGGCGTCGCCCGAGACGCCGGCGGGCGCGGTCGCGTCGGCCTGCTCCGCCTGGCGGCCGGCCTGGGCGCTGGGCCCGTCGGTCTCGCCGGCGCGCTGCCCGGTCCGGTCGACGTCGTCGTCGCCGGTCGGGGTGCCCGCGCCGGGGGTGTCGCTGGCCGGCGTCTTCTCCGGGCGCGTGCTGTCGGTCGGGTCGCTCACCGCAGCAGCCCCTTCATCTGGACCGTCGGGGTGGCGGCGAGCGCGCGCTCCTCGGCCTCGGCCTCGGCCGTGACCTTGTGCGCGCCCATCTTCTCGCCCTTGATCTGGTCGTGGAGCATGAGGATCGCGTCCAGCAGCATCTCCGGGCGCGGCGGGCAGCCGGGCAGGTAGACGTCGACGGGCACGATGTGGTCGACGCCCTGGACGATCGCGTAGTTGTTAAACATGCCGCCCGAGGACGCGCAGACGCCCATGGCGATGACCCACTTGGGGTTGGGCATCTGGTCGTAGACCTGGCGGACGACCGGGGCCATCTTCTGGCTCACCCGGCCGGCGACGATCATGAGGTCGGCCTGGCGGGGGCTCGCGGAGAACCGCTCCATGCCGAACCGGGCGATGTCGTACTTGGGTCCGCCCACGGCCATCATCTCGATGGCGCAGCAGGCCAGGCCGAACGTCGCCGGCCAGACGGACGACTTGCGGACGAGCCCGACGAGCTGCTCCACCTGTCCCAGCAGGATCCCTGCCGGGAGCTTCTCCTCGATACCCATGCTGTGCTCCTGTCGGTGCTGCGACTGCTGTGTCTGCTGCGTCGGGCGCTGGTGCCGGTGCGGCTGGTGCTGGTGCGCTTGGTCCTGGTGCGGCGGTGCGGGCCCGGTCCCGCGGCGTGCTGCCGGGTCGTGCTGAGGTGCGTGCTGCCGGTGGGGCGGGTCAGGCGGGGGGGACGGTCAGTCCCACTCGAGCCCGCCGCGGCGCCACACGTAGCCGTAGGCGACGAGGATCGCGCCGACGAACAGCAGCACCTGGACCAGCGCGAAGACGCCGAGCTGGTTGAAGGCGATGGCCCACGGGATGAGGAAGACGGTCTCGATGTCGAAGACGATGAAGAGCATGGCGATCAGGTAGAACTTCACGGGCACCCGCCCGCCGCCGGCCGCCTGGGGCGTCGGCTGGATGCCGCACTCGTAGGCCTCGAGCTTGGCGCGGTTGTACCGGGACGGGCCCGTGAGCGAGGTCGCGACGATGGAGAACGCGGCGAAGCCGGCGCCGATCGCCAGCATGATCACCAGCGGCAGATAGGGGCTCACGTCGCCACTCCTCGTCGTCGGGTCGTCGACAGCGAGGCATGTCCCCCGCGTGCGCGGGCAATCCTAGGGGTTGCCCTCACGCGATCCTCGCCGCCACCGGGGACAGCCGCTCCATCTGCTGGATGACCTTGTCGACGCTCGTGCCGCCCGTGTCCGCGTAGAGGTTGGCGAGCAGCTTGAGCACGAACTGCATGAGCAGCGGGCGCGGCAGGCCGTACCGGGTGGCGGTCTGCATGACCCACGGGTTGCCGATGAGCTTCACGAAGACGCGGCCCAGCGCGTAGTAGGACCCCATCTCCGCGTCGACAGCGGCCGCGTAGCCCTCGAGGGCCCGCTCGCGCTCGTGCCCGGGCAGGCCCAGCGCCCCCGCCACGACGCCGGCGGCGATGCGGGAGCTGGCCATGGCGTAGGCAATGCCCTCGCCGTTGAAGGGGTTGACCATGCCGCCCGCGTCACCGACGAGCACGAGGCCGCGGGTGTAGTGGGGGGTCCGGTTGAAGCCCATGGGCAGCGCGGCACCCTTGATGCCGCCCTGCTGGTTCTCCGGCGAGAAGCCCCAGTCCTCGGGCATGGTCGCCACCCAGCGCTGCAGCAGCTCCTTGTAGTCGACGTTGCCGAAGGCCGAGGAGCTGCTGAGGATGCCGAGCCCGACGTTGCTCGTGCCGTCGCCCACGCCGAACACCCAGCCGTAGCCGGGCAGGAGCGACGACTGCCCGGGCGGGCCGTCCCACAGCTCCAGCCAGGACTCGAGGTAGTCGTCGTGCGTGCGGGGCGACGTGTAGTACGTCCGGACCGCGACGCCGAGCGGCCGGTCGTCGCGCTTGAGCAGCCCCATGGCCAGGCTCAGGCGGGAGCTGTTGCCGTCCGCGGCGACGACGACCCGGGCGCGCACCGTGCCGGTGAGCCCGGTCTTGCGCCCCTTCGCGTCGTGGCGGGCCCAGGTGACGCCCGTGATGCGGCCGGCGCCGTCGAGCACGGGACCGGTGACCGAGGTCTGCTCGAACAGCTGGGCCCCGTCCTGCTGCGCGGTGCGGGCCAGGACCTCGTCGAGGTCGGCACGGGGGCGGACCAGCCCGTAGCTGGGCACGCCGGTGAGCTCGGGCCAGGGCAGCTCGAGCCGCTGGCCGCCGCCGACGATGCGCAGCCCCTTGTTGCGGATCCAGCCGTCGCTCTCCTCGTGCGGGACGCCGAGGGCGACGAGCTCCTTGACCCCGCGGGGAGTCAGGCCGTCGCCGCAGACCTTCTCGCGCGGGAAGGCGGTCTTCTCCAGGAGGACGACGTGCAGCCCGGCCCGGGCGAGGTAGGCCGCGGCGGTCGATCCTGCGGGGCCGGCGCCGACGACGACGACGTCCGCCTCGGCCGGGACGTCGTGCACCGGTGCGTCGGGCTGCTCGGTCAGGGTGCTCACGCGGACCTCCGGGGACGCGTGCACGACGGGGTTGTGCACGGCGTCACAAAGGGTACGACGCCAGGTGCCGGCTCCCGCGACCGGGAGGTTCGTCCCCCGCCGGACGGGGTACGGACGTCGGTCGCCCGGCGAGGGGGTCGTGGAGCTGGCGTCCGGCCCTCAGACCGGGCGGACCGCGCTGTGCAGCGCGACGATGCCCAGGCTCGCGTCGCGCCAGCTCACCTGGGTCCAGCCCGAGGCCCGCACCCGCTCGGCGAGCTGCTGCTGGTCCGGCCATGCCTGGATGGACTCCGCGAGGTAGTCGTAGGCGTCGCGGTTGGACGAGGCGACGCGGGCCACGGCGGGCAGCGCACGGAGCAGGTAGCTGTCGTAGACCCGCCGGAACGGCCGCCACGTGGGGTGGCTGAACTCGCAGACGACGAGCCGCCCGCCCGGGCGCACGACGCGCAGCATCTCGGCGAGGCCCGCGTCGGGGTCCACGACGTTGCGCAGGCCGAACGAGATGGTCACCGCGTCGAACGAGGCGTCGGCGAACGGCAGCCGGGTCGCGTCGCCGGCGAGGAAGGCCATGTCCGGGCGGCGCCGGCGGCCGACGGTCAGCATCCCGAGGGAGAAGTCGCAGGCCACCGCGTGCACGCCGGCGTCGGCGAACGGCTCGGTCGACGTGCCGGTGCCCGCGGCCAGGTCGAGCACGCGCTCGCCCGGCCGGGCGTCCACCTCGCGGGTGACCAGCGTGCGCCAGCGGCGGTCGGCGCCCAGCGAGGCCAGGGTGTTCGTCAGGTCGTACCGCTCGGCGACGCCGTCGAACATCGTCGACACCTCGTCGGGACGCTTGTCGAGCCGGGCGCGGACGCCGGTGTCGGTCCTGGCGGGGCTCACGCTGTCGGGCACGCCGCCATGGTCCCACGGTGCCGCCGGACGGGCCCGGGCGCCGGGCGGCCCCCGCCGTGGTGGCGGACCTCACGCGGTCCCCGGCGGTGGGGACCGCGCCCGCTGCCTACGCTGGTCCGGTGTCCGCCCCGGCGCCCGACCCCGTCGCGCCCGTCGCGCGACCGGCCCCGCGCCTGGTCGCCCGCACGGTCGAGATCGACGACCCCGGGCCGCTGCTGGGGCTGCTGCCGCCCGGCGCCGAGCCGTTCAGCTGGGTGCGCCGCGGCGAGGGCATCGTCGGCTGGGGCGAGGCCGCCCGGCTGCGGACCACGGGGCCCGGCCGCTTCCGCGA
>NZ_JBBEOI010000134.1 GCF_037860755.1 Aquipuribacter hungaricus
CGAGGACCGCGCCGCAGCCGAGGACCGCGCCGCAGCCGAGGACCGCGCCGTCGACGTGCCCGCCCGCCCCTGACCTGGGTGGCGGTCGCGTCACCCGGGCCCCGTCAGTGCGGCCCGTGCCCCCGGGCCTCCCCGGCGCAGCGCGCGCACGTGCCCGACAGGGCGACGTGCGTGGGCTCGAGGACGAACCCGTCGCTGGCGAGGACCCGCGCCGCGACGTCGTCCAGCAGGTCGCCCGGCAGGTCGGTCACGGCCCCGCACGAGCGGCACGACGCGTGCAGGTGGGGGTCGGTGCGCCGGAGCAGGTGGTAGGCGGTGCCGCCGTGCCCGACGTGCACGTGCTGCAGCACCCCGAGCTCGCCGAGCGCCTCGAGGGTCCGGTAGACGCTGGCCCGGTGGACGCCGGGGTCGAGCGCGGCGACGGCACGGACCACGTCCTCGGCCGCGTGGTGGCCGGCGTCGCGGGCGAGGACGAGGAGGACTGCGCGCCGGGGCCCGGTCATGCGCTCGCCGCGCGCCCGCAGCAACTCGGCGACCTCGGCGACGACCTGCTCGGCAGGCGCGTCGACCGTGTGCACTGGGTGGGCTGGCCCCGGCGGCCTGTCCCGGCCCTGCTCCCCGTCGAGCGTGCTGGCCCCCGCGGGCGCCTGCTCGTCGGCGGGGGACAGGGGGTGCGGCACCGGCCCAGTGTGCCGTGGCGCCCGGCTCACCCTGGCCCGGGTCCGTCGTCGGCCCCGTCGGCCCCGTCGGCCCCGGCGGCCCCAGCGGCCCCGGCGGGACCGGCAGCCCCGGCCGGACCGGGAGCGGTGACGGCCAGCCGTGCCCGGTCCTCCGTCAGCGTCTCGATGACGAGCACCCGGTGCAGGCCCCGCCGGCGCAGGGCGGTGAGCAGCCGGTCGGTCGGGCCGACGACGAGCAGCCCGGCGCCCTTGGCCCGGGCCAGCCGGTGCAGGCCCAGGAGCAGGCCGAGCCCGGCGGCGTCGAAGGCCACCACCCGGTCCACCCGGAGCCCCACCAGCGCGTGGTCGTCGCACAGCGCAGCCACCGCGCGGCGCAGCCTGACGGCCTCGGCCGGGTCCAGCCGGGTACCGACGTCGAGCTCGACGAGACCGGGCACCGACCGCGGCGGCAGCAGCCGGGGCCCGGTGGGCGACAGGGGCTGGTCGGGGAGGGCGGGCGCGGGGTCGCTCACGTGCCTCCTCCTGCCGGTCCGGGTCCGCGGGGCCGGGACCGTCAGGACCGGGTACCCCGACCCTGCGGCGCCCACGCACCGGCAGCCCCTCGCGCCGGGCGCCGCCGTGCGGTTGCCTGTGCGCATGGACGCCCAGCCCTCCCGGTCCGCGTGAGCACCCCCCGGCCCGTCGCGGTGCTCGTGCGCCACGGCGAGACCGAGTGGAGCCGCACGCACCGCCACACCGGCCGCACGGACATCGAGCTCACCGAGGTCGGCCGCGAGCAGGCCCGGCTGGCAGGGGCGACGCTGGCCGGGCGGGAGTACGCGCTCGTCCTGTCCAGCCCGCTGGGCCGGGCCGTCGAGACCTGCCGCGCCGCCGGTCTCGCCGACCGTGCGGAGCTCACCCCCGACCTCGCCGAGTGGGACTACGGCGACGCGGAGGGCCTGAGCACGGCCGAGATCCAGGAGCGCACCCCCGGCTGGACGGTGTGGACGCACCCGGTCGGCGGGACCGGCGAGACCGTCGCCCAGGTCGGCGAGCGCGCGGACCGGGTGATTGCCCGGATCGAGGCGGCGGGAGGCGACGTGGCGGTCTTCGCCCACGGCCACATGCTGCGGATCCTCGCCGCCCGCTGGCTCGGGATGCCCGCCGACGGCGGCCGTCACTTCGCCCTCGGCACCGCGACGGTGAGCGAGCTCGGCTACGAGCACGCCAACCGGGTCGTGCAGTCGTGGAACGACGACGCGCACCTGCGCTAGGTCAGAGACCGAGCCGCCGGCACGGCTGGCAGAACGTCGACAGCCCGACGTAGGCGAAGTCCGGCCACAGCTCGGCCCACGAGGCCACCGGGTCGGTGCAGACGACGACGGCCGTGCCCTGCTCCTCGTTGGCCACGCCCACGCCGTTGTCCAGCCGCGCCTCGAGCGTGCAGGACTCGAACGAGCGCCGCAGCAGCTCCTCGCTCACGTGCCCCTGGCCGTGGCCCTGGACGAGCACGACAGCGGTGGTGACGCCCTCGGCCGGGCGGGACAGCTCGTGGAGGGCGTTGTGCCCGCTGACGACCGGCGGCAGGCCCAGGTCGGGGCCGTACCGGTCGAGCGCCCCCGCCTCGCCGTAGTTCTCGGCGACGAGCACCGCGCGCGCCCGCTGCCCCGGCGGCAGGGCGTCGACGACCTCGGCGACCTGCGCGACGTAGCGGGGCCAGCCGACCTGGTCCCCGACGGCGGGGTTGAGCAGCGGGACCGGGGACAGAGCGAGCACCGAGGCGGGCAGCAGCGGCAGCGCCACGAGGGCCGAGGTGACGACGTTGATGACCAGCAGCCGGCGCAGCCGCACCGTCCGCAGCCGCCGCGCGGCGCCGCCGACCTGCTCGAGCCACCGCTCGGCGGCCACGGAGCCGACCGCGTACAGCACGAGCAGGAACCCGGTCGTGTAGTAGAACTGCCCGGCCACCAGCAGGAGCAGGACGGCCGCGACCACGTAGGCCGTGCCGAACGCGCGGACCGGTCGCAGCCGGGGGCTCCGCCACAGTGCGACCAGGCCGGCGCCCCAGACGACGGCCCCAGGAGGGCCGACCGACAGCAGCTGGCCGGGGACGAACACCCAGCGCGCCGCGGCGCCGGTGAGCGAGCCCGCCATCTGCAGCTGCGGCAGGCCGTTGACCATCTGGTAGACGAGGTTGGGCGAGCCGACGACGACGGCGACCAGCGCGGCCAGCCACGGCCAGCGGGTCGCCAGCAGCCGGCGCGGGCCGGAGACCAGCAGCCCGGCCGCGAGGGCGAGCAGCAGCAGCAGGACGAGGTGCTTGTTGTAGAGCCCGAGCCCGGCGACGGCGCCCGCGAGCAGCCACACCCGGGGCTCCCCGCGCAGCACGGCGCGGCAGACCAGCCACGCGGTGAGCACCCACAGCGGCCAGTCCAGCGAGGCCGTGAGCAGCAGGTGCCCGCTGATGAGCGGCCCCGCCCCCGCGGCACCGAGCGCGGCGATGACCTGGGCCTTGCGACGGCCGCCGAGCTCGCGCGCGAGCAGCGCCAGGAGCAGCGCCAGGGCACCCAGCAGCACGGCCGCCGGTACCCGCAGGGACCACACGGAGTCCCCGAGCAGCGCGATCGCGCCCCGGGCGAGCAGGGGCGTGAGCGGCGGCTGGTCGACGTACCCCCACGCCGGGCTGTCCGACAGCTGCCGGAAGTACAGCTCGTCGCGGTGGTAGCCGTAGCGGCCGGCGAGGGCGAGGAGGACGGCGACGAGCGCCACGGCGACCGCCCCCACCTCGCGCAGCGCGTACGCCGGCAGCGGGGCCCCGGGCACGGGGCCGACACCGGCCCACAGCCCCGCCGGCGGCCTCGCGAGGACCCGGGAGGGCGCACGGGAGGGCCCCCCGGTCACCGACGTCACCTGCTCGGGGTACCCGACCGGCCCCGTCCTACGCATCGCGGACCCCCGGGGCGCTCAGGACGGGGCACCTCCCGGCCGATACGGCACAGGTGGACCGGGAGGGACGTCGTCGCGCTGCCCCGTCCGTGGGCCGGCTGCCGCGTCCCCGCACCCGTGCAGACCGCGCTGCGGTCACCCGTGCCGGGACCGCCCGTGCTGCTGCCGACCCCGCCGCGACCGACCGCGACGGCACCGCCCGAGCCGTGACCGCCCGAGCCGTGACCGCCCGAGCCGTGACCGCCCGAGCCGTGACCGCCCGCACCTCGACCGCCCGCACCGAGACCGCCCTCACGAGGGCCGCCCGCACCGGGACCGCTCTCACGGGGGCCGCCCGCACCCGGACCGACCTCGCCGCTGCACCCGGTCGGCCCCGCAGGTGGGGCCCGCTGCTGCTCGCGACCGCCTGCGCCGTGTCGGTCCTCGTCGGCCTCGCGTCCGGTGTCCTGCTCCTCGCGGCCCCGGCGGGCTCCCGCGGGGCGACCGTGCTCACCGGCGTCGCCATCGCCGCCGCCTGCGTGCCCGCGGGTCTCGGGCTGCTGCTCGCCCGACGCTCGGCCCACCCGGACCGGCGCCTCGCCCTCACCCTCTTCGCCGCCGCGGTCCTGTCCTACGGCCTCGGTCAGCTGCTCAACGGCCTGCTCGGCTGGGCCGGCCCCCGGGCGTTCCCTGGTCCCGGGGACCTCGTCGCCAGCGCCGCCGCGCCGCTGCTCCTGGCCACGTTCGCGGCGGCCCCGCTCGTGTCCCGCACCGCCCTGCCGGTCACACGCCTCGTCGTGGACGGCGTGCTGCTCGGCGTCGTCACGTCGCTGTGCCTGTGGTCTCTGGTCGTGCCGGTCGGGCTGCAGACCGGTGCCGGCTGGCCCGTGCTGCTGCTCGTCGTCCTCGGGACGGGCCTGTCGGTCGGCCTGCCGCTGACGGCCGCGGTCCGCTCGGGCGGCGTGCTGCTGCCGCTCGTCGCGCTGTCGGTCGTGCTGTTCGCCGGCGTCGACATGCTCACGGTCGCCGCGCGGCTGGGGGTGGCGCTGCCGCCGGTCCTGCACGGGGCGGGGCTGTTCTGGCACCTGTGCCTGCCGGTGCCGATGGCCCTGGGGCTCCGGGCGTGGGCGACGCGCTCCTCGCGCCCGGTCGACCTGGCCACCCGGGACACCGACGCGCGCACCACGACCGTGACCTCCGCGCTGGCCGGCGTGCTGCTCGTCGTCGTCCTCGTCGGCAGCGGCCTGCCGACGACCGACCGGGGCAGTCTCCTGCTCAGCGTGGGCGTCGTCGTCCTCGTCTTCGGCCGCGAGGTGCTCCTGGTCACCACGCAGCGGCTGCTGCTGCAGCAGATGACCCGGCAGGTCATGGTCGACCCGCTCACCGGCCTGCAGAGCTCGCTGGCCCTGCGCGAGGTCACCGCCACCGACGTCTCCGCCGTCGTCGCGCTCGACATCACCGGCCTGGACTCCGTCAACCAGGTCTACGGCCGGGCGGTCGGCGACGACCTGGTGCGGGCGGTCGGCCACGCGCTGCGCGGCTGCGTGCCCTCCGGCGTGCCCTGCTACCGCGTCGGCGGCGACGAGCTCGCGGTCGTCCTGCCCGTCGGTGCCGGCGACGACGCCCTCGCGCTGGCCACGGTGGTCCAGGCGGTCGTGGCCCGGCAGGTCCGGATCGGCAGCACCGACCACGGCCCCCGGCTCGCCGTCGGCGTGGCGCGCGCCGAGGGCGGCGCGGGGCCGTTGGCCACCGTCCTGGAGGACGCGGTCGGCTCGATGCAGCTGGCCCAGCAGCGCCGCTCCACCGTGCCGGTGCTGCACGACGCCTCCCGCAGCGTCGCACGCCAGCGGCGCACCACCCTGGAGCAGCGGCTGCCGACGGCCGTGTCCGAGGGCAGGATCACGGTGCTCGCACAGCCCGTCGTCGACCTGGCGACGGGGGTCGTCGTCGGCGTCGAGGCGCTGGCCCGCTGGCACGACGAGACGCTCGGCCACGTCTCGCCGGTGGAGTTCGTCGAGGCCGCCGAGCACACCGGGGTGATCGACGCCCTGGGCGAGCACGTGCTCCGCACCGCCGCCCGCGCCGCCGCCGACAGCGGCCTGCTCGCCCGCGGCCTGCGGCTGTCGGTCAACGTGTCGCCCATCCAGCTGCGCAGCGCCCGTCTGGTCGGGCTGGTCACCGAGGTCATGGACGAGCACCGCTTCGCGCACGGCCAGCTCACGCTGGAGGTCACCGAGTCGGTCCTGCTCGACGAGGACGGGCCCGCCGTGGAGCACCTGCACGCGCTCGTGCGCCTCGGGGTGGCCGTGGCGATCGACGACTTCGGCGCCGGGCACGCCTCGCTGGGCTACCTGCGCCGCGTCCCCGCCCACCTGCTCAAGCTCGACCGCTCGCTGGTGGTCGCCGCCGGGAGCGACCCCCGCGCCCGCGCGGTCCTGCAGGCAGGGCTGGAGCTGTGCGCCGGCCTGGGCATGATGAGCGTCGTCGAGGGGGTCGAGACCTCCGACGTGGCGCTCGACATGTCCCGGCTCGGCGCGGACCTCGGTCAGGGCTGGCTGTGGTCGCCGGCGGTGGCGTTCGACGCGGTGGTGGCCCTGCTCGACCGCTCGACCGAGCTCGCCGCCCAGCGCTGACGGCGCTCCTGCCCGGCGCGGTCGCGCCCCTCAGCCGCCCGTGCGCTCCGCCGGCAGCCGCGTCGGCAGACCGAACCGCTCGAACAGCGCCGTGTCGAGGAACGACGTGATGGCGCTGATCCGGCCGCCGGTCACCTCGAGCACGTGGACCGCCCACGCCTGGTGCCCGTCCCCGTCGTCGGCGGGGCGGTACTGGGCGTAGGCCGGGCAGCCGTTGGCGCCCGTGGTCTCGACGATGCGTGACCCCCGGCACCCCGCCCCCGGCCCGAGCATCCACGCCCCGACGTCCTGCGCACCGCGCAGCCACATGGCGAACGGGGGCATGTTCTGCGTCGCGTCGGCGTGCAGCAGCGCGACGAACGCGTCGATGTCGTAGCGCTCGAAGGCGTCGACGTAGCGCTCGAGCAGCAGCCGGTGCTCCTCGTCGAGCGGGTCGAGCGGCTGCGGGTCGGCGTGGTGCTGCGCCATGGTCGCCCGGGCCCGCTGGAGCGCGCTGTTGGCCGAGGCCACGGTGGAGCCCAGCAGCTCGGCGGTCTCCTCGGCCGAGAAGCGCAGCACCTCGCGCAGGATGAGCACCGCGCGCTGGCGCGGGGGCAGGTGCTGCAGCGCGGCCACGAACGCCAGCCGCACGCTCTCGCGCTCGCCGGCGAGCTCGGCCGGATCGGTCACCGCCGGGGAGGCCCCCCGCCAGGGCAGCGGCTCGAGCCACTCCTCGTGAGGGCGCACGTCGGCGAGCGAGCCGACCACGGGGGCCGAGGGCCCGCCGATCTCCAGCGGGGTGGCCCGGCGGCGCCGGCTGCTGATGGCGTCGATGCAGACGTTCGTCGCGATCCGGTACAGCCAGGAGCGCACGCTCGACCGGCCCTCGAAGCCGGCCTGCGACCGCCAGGCGCGCACCAGGCACTCCTGCACCGCGTCCTCGGCGTCGTGGACCGAGCCGAGCATCCGGTAGCAGTAGCCGGTCAGCTCGCCCCGGTAGGCTGCGAGCTCGGGGTCCATCCCGCCGGGCTGGGCAGGCGGGCCGTGCACCTCGGCACCCGTCGTGGTCGTGCCGTGCTCGGCGAGCTGCGTCATCGCGGTCCTCCCTGGTGGCCTGCGACGACGCTAGACCCGGGCCCCGACACAACGCGAGGGTCGTGCGGGAGCCCGGCGGCGGGGGGTGCCCCGCACGGGCGTCCCGGTCGACCCGGCCGGGGGTGCGCGGGGTGGCCGCGGGGGGTCGTGAGCAGGGACCATCGGGGGGTGCCCCTCCACGACACGCACCGGGTCCGCCGCTCCGGCGCGGGCCGCCCGATGGTGCTCGTGCACGGGCTCGGGGCGTCGTTCGACTGCTGGCGCGAGGTGGAGCCCCTGCTGCGGCGGCACCGCGAGGTCGTCGTCATGGACCTGCCGGGGTTCGGCGCGGCGGAGCCCCTCGGCGGCGACGTGAGCATCGACGCCTTCGCCGACCACCTGGCGGACCTGCTGGAGGACGAGGACCTCCTCGACGCCGACCTCGTGGGCAGCTCGATGGGCGGGGAGGTGGTGCTGGAGCTGCTGCGGCGCGGCGTCGGCACGGGGGACGTGGTCGCGATCGCCCCGAGCGGCTACTGGGGTCCCTGGGGTCTCGCGTGGTTCAGGGTGGTGGCCTGGAGCGCGACAGGACTGGTGACGGCCCTGCGACCGGTCGCGCACCACGTCATCGGCAACCCGTGGGGACGGCGCGTGCTGCTCCGGCCGCTGTCGCCGGTCCCGGCGCTGCTGCCGGAGATCACCGCCGACGCCACCCACACGTTCGGCAACACCCACGGGTTCCTCCCCGCGCTGCGCCACCTCGGCGGGCGGCGCGACCCCGTCCGCGTGCCCGCCGGGACGGCCGGTCCGCGGCGGGTGAGCATCGTCTGGGGCCGTAGGGACGGGCTGTGCCTGCCCGGGCAGGCGTCGGCCGCCCTCGAGGCGGTCCCGGACGCGACGCTGCACTGGCTCGACGGGTCCGGCCACCTGCCCCCGTGGGACGAGCCGCAGGCCACCGCCGAGCTCCTCCTGCGGGTCACCGGTGCTGTGTCCGCCCCTGATGACAGTCTCGCCTGATGCAGCTGGACACGGTGAGGAACATCAAGCAGGAGTGGCTCTCCCGGGTGCGCCCGAGCGACCTGGACATCGCGCCCGGCGGGGGCGCAGACCGCGCCGGTGCCCCGGGGGCGCGGGTGGGGGCCGTGGGACCGGTGGCGCTCGGCGCCGCGCCGGCCGGCAGCGGCTATGCCCTGGCGGTGCGCTACCGCGAGGACGGTCCGCTGGTCGCGCGGCTGGTCGAACGGCTGAGGGACGAGGTGGGCGACGGCGAGATCGACGTGCGCGGCATCGGCCCCGTGCGCCCGCTGCCGACCCGTCCCACCCCGGGGCAGCTGCAGGGCCGGCTCCGCCCCCTGGTGCCCGGGTGCTCCGTCTGCCACGAGGCCGACACCGCTGGCACCCTGGGCGCCGTCGTCCGCCGCGGGCAGGAGCAGCTGCTGCTCACCAACGCGCACGTCATCGCCCGCTCGGGGCTCGCGTCGGCGGGCGACGCCGTGCTGCAGCCCGGGCCCGCCGACGGCGGCACCGCGCGCGACAGGGTGGGCGTCCTCGACAGCTGGGTGCCGCTCGAGGCCGACGCCGCCAACCGGGTCGACGCCGCCCTGGCCCGCCTCGACGCCGGGATCGAGGTGGACCCCGCCGGCCAGCCGACGACGACGGCCGAGCTCGACGGCGACGAGCTCGTCGAGAAGCTGGGCCGGACCACCGGGTTCACCAGCGGCCGGGTGACCGCCATCGAGGTGGACGACGTGGTCGTCGACTACGGCGAGGTGGGCCTGCTCCGCTTCGACGGGCAGATCGAGGTGTCCGGCACCGCCGGCGCGTTCTCCCGGGGCGGCGACAGCGGGTCGCTCGTGCGCCTGGCCGACGGCGGCGCCGCGGTCGGGCTGCTGTACGCGGGCAGCGAGCGCGGCGGCCCGGACGGCACGGGGCTGACCTTCTGCAACGACATCTCCACCGTCCTCGACGCGCTGGGGGTGGTCCTCTCGGGGGCTCGCTGAGGACAGGCTCCCCGCGGCGGGGGCCTCGGGGTGACAATGGCGGGAGGCGCGTGCCGCGCCGACCGCCGACGAGGAGACCCCGTGAGCGACCGAGACGCCGCGCGCGCCGCCAAGGACCAGCTGCGCACCCGCCTCGCCCCCGTGCTCGGCGTGGGCGGGATCGGGATCGGCCGCAGGCCCGACGGCTATGTCGTGACCGTGGACGTCACCGACGAGGCCCACACCACGCAGGTCCCCTCCAGCTGGGACGGCGTGGACGTCGAGGTGCGGGTCGTCGGGCGGATCACCCCGCTGGGGGTCCCGGCCACGGGAGACACCGCGGGGCTGCCCGGCCTCCCCGAGAGCGACGCAGACGCCCGGGCGGGGCGTCCCGGTCCCGACCGTCGCACGGCGGAGCGACGCTCCACGGGGCGGGCACCGGCCCGCCAGGCCGAGCGGCGGCCGACCTCGGGCGAGCGGCGGACCGCGGCGGCCGACCG
>NZ_JBBEOI010000135.1 GCF_037860755.1 Aquipuribacter hungaricus
GAGGGAGGCCGCGAGGTCGGCCGCGCGCCGGGCGCCGGGGGAGCCGTCGGCGCCGCCGGGCGCGAGCCGGCCGTTGGCGACCGCCTCCTTGACGAGCACCCGTGCGCCCGCGGTCGCGACCTCGGCCAGCGCGGGGCCGGCGGAGGTCTCCAGGACGTTCCACGTCGACTGGAACGAGGTGACGAGCGGCTCGCCGTCCACGACGAGGGCCGCCGCGCGCCGGACCACCGCCGCCTGGTCCGGGCCGGACGTCGACACGCCGACGGCGATGCCGCGCTCGCGCAGCCCGGCCATGGCGCGGTGCAGCGCGGTGTCGTCGAGGACGCCGGTCTCCAGGGTGGCGCTGTGGACGTGGTAGACCGCGAGCCGGTCGCCCAGCAGCGCCAGGGACTCCTCGCGCTGGGCCAGGAACGCCTCCAGCGAGTGGTCCTTGACCTCGTGGGCGGGGGCGTCCGTCCGCCAGCCGCCGACGTAGCGGTAGCCCCACTTGGACCCCACCGTGACGTCGACGCCCGGCCGCGCGGCCAGCCAGGAGGCGAGGAACTCCTCGGCCCGGCCGTAGGAGCGGGCGGCGTCGACGTAGCGGACGCCGACCTCCACCGCCGCGTCGAGCACCGCCCAGGTCTGCTCCCTCAGCCGGTCCACCGAGCGGTGCCCGCCGAGGTCGCGGTCCCGCCCCGCCGTGATGTAGGCGGGACGGGCCACGGCCGCCAGGCCGATGCCCAGGCGCGCCGCCCCGGTCGGGCCGTCCGCCCCGGTGCTCAGATGCTTCGCCACGCCCGCGAGCGGTAGGCCTTGTCCTTGCCCAGGACGCGCTCCGCGGCCAGCCGGCCCGAGACCAGGACCATGGGCACCCCGACGCCGGGCTGCGTGCCCGAGCCGGTGAACACGACGTTCTCGCCCCACAGGTTGCCGGGGCGGAACGGGCCGGTCTGGGAGAACGTGTGGGCGCTGGCGAACGGGGCGCCGGCCTGCATGCCGCGCTGCTCCCACTCCAGCGGCGTCGTCACGTCCTCGACCTCGATGGCGTCGCCGAAGCCCTCGTAGCCGCGCGACTCCAGCTGGGAGATGACGTGCTCGCGGTAGCGGGGCGCGGACTCCGCCCAGTCGATGCCGGCGGTCATGTTCGGGGTCGGGAACAGGACGTAGTAGATCTCCTTGCCGGCCGGCGCCAGCGAGGGGTCCGACGCGGTGGGCCGCGAGACGAGGATGCTCGGGTCGCTCATCAGCCGGCCGTGGGTGAGGTCGTCGAAGACGCCCTTCCACTGCTCGCCGAAGTGGATGTTGTGGTGCGCGGTGAAGTCGTAGCTGCGGTTCGAGCCGGCGAGCATGAGGTAGCAGCTGGGGGAGTACGTCAGCTGCTTGGAGCGCCAGTGCGACTTGCCGAGCAGGTCGCGGTGGGCCACGGGCAGGTCGGGGTTGAGGACGAACGTGTCGCCCGCGATGCGCTCCCCGGTGCTCGTGATGACCGCGGTGGCCCGGCCGCCGGTGTGCTCGACCTTGGTCACCGTCGTGCCGTAGCGGATGTCGACGCCGTGCTTCTCGGCGGCGGCCGCCATGGCCTGCGGGATGGCGTTCATCCCGCCCTTGGCGGCGAACACCCCCGCCACGGAGTCCATGTAGGCGATGACCGCGTAGATGGCCAGGGCGTCGTAGGGGCTGACGCCGGCGTAGAGCGCCTGGAAGGAGTACACGCGCTGGGTGCGGGGGTCCTTGAGGAACTGCTCGACCTTGGGGGCCAGCTTGCCGAAGCCGCCGATCGCCGCGAGCCGGGCGAGGTTGGGCGTCAGCAGGTCCAGCGGGGTGTCGATGTTGCGGTCGATGAAGTCCCGCATCTCGTACCGGTAGAGCTTGGCGACGAAGTCGACGTAGCGGCGGTAGCCGGCAGCCTCGTCCGGGCCGATGACCCGGCCGATCTCCTCGCACATCGCCTCGGTGTCGGCGTGGACGTCGAGGTGGCTGCCGTCGGCGTAGAACGCGCGGTACAGCGGCGACACCGGCTCCAGGTCCAGCCAGTCGTGCATGTCCTCGCCGAGCGCGTCGAAGCAGTCGGCGATGAGGTCCGGCATCGTGAGGACGGTCGGGCCGTTGTCGAAGCGGTACTGCCCGCTGCCGTCCGGCGCGTCCTTGACCACGAGGCCGGCCCGCCCGCCCGCGATGTCCTCCCGCTCGAGCAGCGTGACCTTGCGGCCGGCCCCGGCGATCCGCATCGCGGCGGACAGGCCGGCGAGCCCGGCCCCGACGACGACGACGTGGTCGGTGGGGCCGTGCACGGTGCGGACCCGGCCGGGCAGCCAGCCGGCGAGCCGGGCGGGGGTGAGGACGGCGCTCATGAGGGTGCTCCGGTCGGTAGGAGTTCCGTGGTCGGTGCTGGTCGCCGGTGCGCGGACCGGTCGTCGTGCTGGTGCCGCGCGGGCGGCGCCGGTGGATGCGGGGCCCGGTGTGGGCTGGGTCTCACCGCTGGTGCTGCTGGTGCTGGTGCCGCTGGAGCGGTGCTGCCGGTGGCACGCGGCGGCTACGTGCTGCGGGCCGTCGCGGCGACGACGAGCCCCTCCAGGACGGTGCGGGCGTCGTCGGCTACGTCGGCGCGGGCCAGGGCCGCGGTGGCCGCCTCGACGTCGCGGGCGATGAGCGCCTCGACCCGGTCGGCCGCGCCGGTGTCGAGGAGGATCTCGCGCAGCGTGGCGACGCCCTCGGTGCCCAGGCCGGGGTCGCCGAGGAGCCGGCGCACCTGCGAGGCCTGCGCGGGCGTGGCGCGCTCCATGGCCAGGGCGACGAGCACGGTGCGCTTGCCCTCGCGCAGGTCGTCCCCGGCGGGCTTCCCGGTCTCCGACGGGTCGCCGAAGACGCCGAGCAGGTCGTCGCGCAGCTGGAACGCCTCGCCGAGCGGCAGGCCGTAGCCGGAGTAGGCGGCGAGCAGGGAGTCCGGCGCCCCGGCCAGGGTCCCGCCGAGCAGCAGCGGGTGCTCGATCGTATATTTGGCGCTCTTGTAGCGGATGACGGTGCGGGCGGACTCGACCGGGTCGTCGTCGGTGGTGCCCATCGTCGCCTGCTCGAGCATGTCGAGGTACTGCCCGGCCATGAGCTCGGTCCGCATCCGGTCGAAGACCACGCGGCCGCGGGTCACCGCCTCCGCGGGCAGCCCGCACGAGGCGAGGACCTCGTCCGACCAGGACAGGCACAGGTCGCCCGCCAGGACGGCGCCTGCCATGCCGTAGCGCTCGGTGTCGCCGTGCCACCCGGAGCCGCGGTGCAGCTGGGCGAAGCGGCGGTGGACGGCGGGCCGGCCGCGGCGGGTGTCGGAGTCGTCCATGACGTCGTCGTGGATGAGCGCGGCGGCCTGGAAGAGCTCGAGGCTGGTGACGGCCACGACGACCTCGTCGCAGTCGGCCCCGCCCGCGCCCCGCCAGCCCCAGTACGCGAACGCCGGCCGCAGCCGCTTGCCGCCGGCGAGCAGGTCGACGACGTACTCCACGAGCGGGGCGGCGTGGGGGCTGACGGCCTCCACGGTGGCGACCTGGCGGGCCAGGACGTCGTCGAGGGTCTTCTGGACCCGGGTGCGCAGCCCCTCGGTGTCGAGCACCGTGCGGGCGGCGAGCGCCCCGAGCGCGACCGGCGCGGTCGGCGGGCCGGCGGGCGCAGGGCTGTCCATGGCCCCCAATGTAGGTTCGCGC
This sequence comes from Aquipuribacter hungaricus, assembly GCF_037860755.1. NCBI lineage: Bacteria > Bacillati > Actinomycetota > Actinomycetes > Micrococcales > Intrasporangiaceae > Aquipuribacter > Aquipuribacter hungaricus. Next base: position 3,675 of record NZ_JBBEOI010000135.1, read on the forward strand.
CGCCGGGCGGGCACCCCCGGCCCGTCCGTGCCCGCCCGCCTACGCTGGGTCCGTGCCCGAGGCCTCCGTCATGCCCCAGCGGCACCGCACCGTGCCGGAGGCCCTCGACGCCGCCCGCGCGGAGGGCCGCCCCGCGCTGTCGTTCGAGTTCTTCCCCCCGCGCGACGAGGCGGGGGAGCGGGTGCTGTGGCAGGCGGTGCGCCGCGTGGAGACCGTGCGGCCGGACTTCGTCTCGGTGACCTACGGCGCCGGCGGCGGGACCCAGGACCGGACCGTGCGCGCCACCCAGCGCATCGCCCGTGAGAGCTCGCTCGCCCCGGTCGCGCACCTGACCTGCGTCGGCCGGACCACCGCCCAGCTGCGGCAGGTGATCGGCGCCTACGCCGACTCCGGCGTGCGCAGCGTCCTCGCGCTGCGGGGCGACCCGCCGGGCGGGCCCGGCACGCCGTGGGAGCGGACACCGGGCGGGCTGGACCGCGCCATCGAGCTCGTCGAGCTCGTGGCCGGCCTCGGGACCTTCGCGGTCGGCGTCGCCGCCTTCCCCGACGGGCACCCCGAGTCCACCTCGGGCGCGCACGACGCCCGCGTGCTCGCCCTCAAGGCCCGCGCCGGCGCCCGGTTCGCCATCACGCAGTTCTTCTTCGACCCCGACGCCTACGTGCGCATGGTCGACGCCGTCGCCGCGCAGGGCGTCGACCTGCCGGTGCTGCCGGGGATCATGCCCGTGACGAACCTGCGCCAGGTCGAGCGCTTCGCCCAGCTGTCCGGGACGCCGCTGCCCGCGGACCTCGTCGCCCGCCTCGAGGCCGTCCGCGACGACCCGGCCGCGGTCCGCCGGGTCGGCATCGAGGCCGCCACGCTGCTGTGCGAGCGGCTGCTGGCCGCGGGGGCGCCCGGCCTGCACTTCTACACGCTCAACTCCTCGACGGCCACGCTCGAGGTGTGCGCGGACCTGGGGCTCGCGGGGGCCCGGACGACCGTCGGCTGAGGCCGGCGGCTGCGCTCCGGGGGCGGCGCGCCTCGTCCGTGCGTGCCCTCAGGTGTCCGGGGCGTCCCCGTCGGGGACGTCGGCCGTGCCGGGCGCCCCGGCCCGGGCGGGACCGACCAGGTCGGCGACGATGGCCGCGCTCATCCCCACCAGCGGGATGCCGCCGCCGGGGTGCGACGAGCCGCCGACGAGGAACAGGCCCTCGACGTTGCTCGCGTTCGCCGGGCGCAGGAACGCCGAGCGGGCGCCGTTGGACGAGCTGCCGTAGATCGAGCCGCCGACGCTGCGGGTCTCGTACTCCAGGTCCGCCGGCGTGGACACCACGCGCCACAGCACCCGGTCGCGGACGTCGAGGCCGCGCTCGGCCATGACCTCCAGCACGCGGTCGGCGTAGGCCTCGGCCAGCCCCTCGGTGTGCCAGTCCACCCCGCGCGACGGCTCGCCCGGGCGGTGGCGCGGCGCGTTGACGAGGACGAACCAGGCCTCGGTGCCGTCGTCGGGGCGCAGCGCCGGGTCGTCGGGCGCGCTGACGTAGACGGTCGGGTCCGGGGCGGGCCGGGTGCGCCCGCGGTGCCGGCCGGTCCCGAACACCGAGTCGAACTCGTCGTCGTAGTCGTCGGGGAACAGCACGGTGTGGTGCTGCAGGCCAGGGGTGCGCCCGCGCAGCGCGAGCAGCAGGACGAAGCCGGACAGCGACGGGTCGGCCTTGCGCAGCCGGCGGCGGCCGAGCTCGCCCGGCGGACCCGCGAGCAGCTCGTGGTAGGTGTGCGCGGCGTCGGCGTTGGACACCACGACGTCGGCGTCGACCCGGCTGCCGTCCCGCAGCCGGACACCCTGGGTGCGCCAGCCGACCGGGCCGGGCACGTCCTTGACGATGATCTCCGCGACGTCCGCGCCGGTCCGGATGTCCGCGCCGAGCTGCTCGGCGCGCCGGGCCACGGCCTCGACCAGCACGCGCAGGCCGCCCTCGACGTACCAGGCGCCGTAGGTCTGCTCCACGTACGGCACCGTCGCCAGGGCGGCCGGGGCCCGCCGCGGGTCGGAGCCGGTGTAGGTCGCGTAGCGGTCGAGCAGCACCCGCAGCCGGGCGTCCTTGAGGTAGCGGCGGCCCAGCTGGCGCAGGCTGAGCCACGGGGCGATGGTCGCCAGGTCGCCGACCCGCCGGGACTCCTTCAGCAGCCCGCGCGCGCCGTCCAGGGGCGAGGACAGGAACGGCCCGCGGGTCGCCTCCCAGATCTCGCCGGCGCGCTCCATGAACGCCGTCCACTGCGCGCCTGTGCCCTCGCCCAGGGCGGCGTCCATCGCGGCCGCGACCGCGGGGCCGCCGCCGTCGGGCACGTCGAGCACGGTGCCGTCGGCGAATCGGTAGCGGAACGCCGGGTCCACCGGCCGCAGCGGGACCTCCTCGCGCAGCGGCGCCCCGGTGTCCGCGAAGAGCTCCTCGTAGACCGAGGGGATGGTGAGCAGGGACGGCCCGGTGTCGAAGCCGTAGCCGTCGCGCGCGTAGCGGCCGAGCTTGCCGCCGACCCGCGCGGACTGCTCGAGCACCGTCACCCGGTGACCGGCGTGCGCCAGCCTGACGGCGGCGGCCAGCCCCCCGAGCCCTGCCCCGACCACGACGACCCTGCTCATGCGACCTCCCGCCCCTTCCAGCGCAGCGTGCCCCGGTACCGTCCCACGAACGAGGTCACCGTCAGCGACGCCGCGAGCAGCACCGACACGGGGTGGGCCAGCGCGTCCGGCAGCGACCGGGCCCCGGTGGCCTCGGCGGTGAGGTAGCGCCCCAGCACGCCCGCGCCCAGGCCGACCGCACCGACCGCGGAGCCGCGCAGCGCCGCCGCGGCGGGCCACACGTAGGCCAGGCCGAGCACCGCCATGGCCGCGGCCGCGCCGGCGGGGGAGCCGAAGGCCGCCCACAGCGACTTGGCGTAGCCGTCGCGCACCTCCGGCCACGAGGTGTACATCCGGCACGAGGCGACCTGGGAGCCGTCGCACGGGACGCCCCGCCCGCCGCTGCGCTTGACCGCCCGCAGCAGGGCGATGTCCTCCAGCACCTCGCCGGCCACCGCAGCGTGGCCGCCCGCCCGGGCGTAGGCGCCGGCGTCGACGGCGAGCAGCTGACCGTTGGCGGCGGCGAGGCTGGGCCGGGGGGAGCGCTCGGCCGCGACGAGGGGGAGCGTGGTGAGCCACGACCACTGCAGCAGGGGCTGGACCAGGCGCTCGGCCGCGGTGACCGCGACCTGCCGGGGGTACGGCGAGACCAGGTCGAGGCCGCTGCCGCGCAGCAGTGCCACCGTGGCCGCGACCGCGTGCGGCGCCAGCACCACGTCGGCGTCGACGAACAGCAGGACCGAGCCGGTCGCGGCCCGGGCGAGCTGGTGGCAGGCGTACGGCTTGCCCAGCCAGCCGGGCGGCCGCTCCCGGCCGGTGATCAGGCGCACCCGGGGGTCGCGGGCCGACGCCTCGCGGACCAGGCGGGCCGTGGCGTCGGTGCTGCCGTCGTCGCAGACGAGCACCTCGAGGTCGTCGCAGCCGACCTGCTCGGCCAGGCAGTCCAGCAGCGCGGGCAGCGCGGCCTCCTCGTCGCGGGCCGGGACGAGGACGCTGACCCGCTCGCGCACCGGCGGCGGCTCCGCCGGGGGGCGCCGCAGCCGGGTGGTGTTCCAGGCGGTGTGGGCGGTGAGGGCGACGGCCAGCCCGGTGCCGGCCCGGGTGAGGCGGTCGGCGGTCCTGCTGCTCACGCGCTCGTCGAGGTGCGGGAGAGCCGGCCGTGCTCGCGCGGGGACGCCAGGGACCGGCGCAGCAGGACCAGGTACGGCCCGACGAGCAGGCCCATCCCCACCAGGCCGTAGGCAGCGACGGCGGGCTTGCCGAAGAAGGCGAGGTTGGCCAGGCCGGAGCCGAGCCAGGTCCACGCCAGCAGCAGCGCCGGCACGGCCTCGTCCACCTCGGTGCGCGGCACGACGGCGTCGAGCAGGGCGACCATGAGCACCGCGACGAGCGCCCAGCCGGCGTAGTTGGTGAGCGGGATGCCCGGGACGCCCGGCAGGCCCGGCTCGGGCGAGGCGAACACCCAGTGCCCCGCGGCGGTCATCTGCGGGTCCAGGTACAGGTCCCACGAGGCGAGCCCCAGCCCTCCGAGCACGGCCACCAGCGCGGCGCGGGCCCCACGGCCCCGGGCCCGGTCCCCGGTCGGGGGGACCAGCGCGGCCGCGAGCCGCCGGCCGAGCAGGAGCATCGGCCAGGCCATCATCGTCCAGGCGAGCGGGATGACGACGGGGACGTCGAGCAGCGACCAGCCCAGGGTGCCGGTGTAGGTGTACGGGCCGAACGGGACTCCGGTCGCGGTCCCCACGGCCTCGGCCACGAGCCCCGCCCCGCCCGCGACGAGCAGCACGAGCAGGGCCGTCCGCACGCCGGCGGTGACGGTGGCGTGGACCAGGCTGGCCAGGCAGAACAGGACCACGGTGGCGATGGTCGCGGCCACCAGCGGGCGGCCGTCGAGCAGCGGGTAGCTCACCTGGACCAGGACCGTGAGACCGGCGAGCACCAGCGCCAGCCGGTCCCCGCGTGCCGGTCGTCCACCCCGTGCTGGCATCCCCGGAGTCTAGGCGGCGCTCAGCGGGCAGGTCCTGCCGCCACCACGGCGCTCGTGCCGCCGGTGAGCCGGACGAGCTCGTCGTGGCTGGTCGGGAACACCGTGCGCGGGTGCCCGGCCGCGGCCCACACCTGCTCGTGCCCGGCGAGGTCGGCGTCCACCAGCGTGGGCAGCGGGCGCGGGTGGCCCACGGGCGCGACCCCGCCGATGGCGTACCCGGTGGCCGCGCGGACGTCGTCCGGGGTGGCCCGGCCGACCGCCGCGACCCCGAGCACGCCGGCCACGAGCGCGGTGTCGACGCGGTGGGCCCCGGAGGCGAGGACGAGGACGGGGAAGGGCCCGCCGCCGCCGTGCGGGGTGGCCAGGAACACCAGCGAGCTGGCGATCTGGGCCGGTCCGACCCCGAGCGAGGCGGCGGCCTCGGCGGCGGTGCGGGCGTGCTCGTCGAGGACGACGACCCGGTCGGGCACCCCGGCGGCGGCCAGCGCCGCCCGGACGCGGGTCACGCCGGGGTGGTCGGCGAGGTCGCCCCGGGAGGGGGACGGGGAGGGCTGCTCGGTCACGCCGGGAGCGTAGGGCGGGGGGTGGACAGACGGTCCGCGCGTCGTCGGCGGGGCCGTCCGGGGGGCCGGGGAGGGGCCGTCCGGGAGGGTCCGGGAAGTGGATCTCCTGTCGCGCCGGGCGACTCGCCGGGGCGGTGGACGCGGGTCCGGGTCCGACCTAGTCTTCGAACACGCGTTCGAACGGACAGGCGTTCGAGCACCGGCACGGGGAGGCCATCGTGCGTCGCTACGACGAACCAGTCCAGGTCAGGCTCGCCGAGGGTCCCGACGGTACCCACGGGGGCGGCGGCCCGGTGCCGGACGCCTTCCTCTGGCGCAACCGGCTGTACGTCGTCCGCGAGGTGCTGGCGTCGTGGCTGGAGCGCGAGGCGTGGTGGGAGCAGCCCTCCTCGCCCGCCGTCCCCGAGCGGACGGTGTGGCGCGTCGAGGCAGGGGCGGGGCGGGCGCTCGGCACCGGGGTCTACGACCTCGCGCAGGCGGTCCCGGCCGCCGTCCCGGCGATGTCCGGCGGTCCCGCCGGGCCCGCCGACCAGGGGCAGTGGTGGTTGCTGTGCCACCTCGACTGATGGAGGCGCCCCGCCCGGGTGCCCCGGCCGGCGTGCCCACGGCGGCCCGGGTCGACCTCGCGGTGGACCCCCGCCCTCACCCTCGAGCAGAGGTCGAGGGTGGGGGGACTCGTGACGGTGACGCCGCCGGGGTGGACTCCGCGGGGGTCGCCGCCGCCGAGGTGAACGCCGCGGTGGTGGCGCTGCTCGAGCGCTCCCGGGAGGGGCTGCGCGCGGCGGCGTCGGACCTCGACGCCCGGGCGCGGTGGGCCGGGGCGCACCTGGCGGCGCTGCGGGCGGCCA
>NZ_JBBEOI010000136.1 GCF_037860755.1 Aquipuribacter hungaricus
CGCCCCGGCGGACCCGGCCTCCCCGGGCGCCGCCGGTGCGGCCGCGCCCCCGACCGCCGGCCTGCTCGCCGAGTACCGCTTCGACCGGACGGGCACGGCCACCACGGTGCCGAACGCCGTCACCGGCGGCGTGGGCGACGCGACCGTCGTCGGCGCCGCCCCCGAGCGCTGGACCGGGTCGTCCCTGGTCCTCACCGGCGGGGCGAAGACCGGCTCGGGCACGTGGGTCCGCCTGCCGGACGGCGTGCTCGCCGGCGAGACCTCGGCCACCGTGACGATCGAGACGAAGCTCGACGCCTCGATGAAGACCAGCTGGAACTTCCTGTGGAACATCGGCAGCGACTCCACCACGCAGTACTTCTTCGCCTCCGTGCGCGACAACCCCCGGACCTCGATCACAGCCACGGGCGGCGGCGGCGAGGTCAACGCGCGCTCCGGCAGCCCCCTGGACCCCGACCGCTGGTACAGCCTCACGTCGGTCCTCGACGGCGACGCCGACCGCCTGGTCTTCTACGTCGACGGCCGGCAGGTCGCCTCGACGCCCACCACGCTGACCCCGGCGGACATCACCGACCAGACGCTCAACGCCATCGGCCGCGCGCCCTACCCGGACCCGCTCTACCGCGGCGAGGTGGCCACCTTCCGCGTCTATGACCGCGCGCTGGCCGCCGACGAGGTCGAGGCCGTGTCCGACGCGGACGCCGCGCTCCACGCCGCGAGCTTCGAGCAGGCCGCGCAGGACATCGTCGGCACCGTCCGGCCGCTCACCCTCGACGACTCCGTCACCACGCTGCCGACCTACGGCGGCGCCGTGACCTGGTCCTCGACCGACCCTGCCCTCACCGTCTCCGACGACGGCCTCACCGTCGCCGCGACGCAGCCCGCCGCGGGCGCCGAGCCGCTCGCCGCCAGCCTCACCGCGACGGCGACCGTGCGCGGCACCACCGCCTCGCGCGCCGTCGACGTCGTCGTCCGCCCGACGGTCGGGCCGGACGAGGCGTTCGGCTACGCGATGGTCCACTTCGTCGAGGACTCCGCCGGGTACGCCGAGAAGATCTACCTCGACGTGTCCCGCGGCGACAACCCCGAGCAGTGGGACCCGCTCAACGGCGGGCAGCCGGTCCTGGCGTCCGACCTCGGCACCACCGGGGTGCGGGACCCGTACCTCACCTACAACCCGGAGACGGGGACCTACTACATCATCGCGACGGACCTCCGGGTCTTCGGCGGCGACCGGGGCACCGGTGGGTGCACGGAGTGGTGCTGGTGGAGCTCGCAGGGCAGCACGAAGCTCAACGTGTGGGAGTCGACGGACCTCGTCACGTGGAGCGACCTGCGCCAGTTCGACGTCGCCACGCCCCCGGCCGGCGGCCAGGCCCCGGAGCTCGGCATGGCGTGGGCGCCCGAGGCGACCTGGGTGCCCGGTTACCACCCCGACGGCAGCGGCGCCTTCGTCGTCTACTGGTCCTCGAACCTCTACGGCGACCCCCAGCACATCGGCGGCTCGTACTCCCGGGTGATGTGGGGGGCGACGACCGACTTCACGCAGGAGACCTGGGACTTCGGCGGCGTCCTCATCGACGAGGGCGGCAACACGATCGACACGACGGTCGTCCAGCACGAGGGCACCACGTACCGGGTGACCAAGGACAACTCCTCCGGCAGGGGCCTGTACTACGAGTCGACCACGGCCGAGCGCTGGTGGGAGTCAGGCACGACGTGGACGCTCATCCAGGAGCGCATCGGGGCCGAGTACGCCGGCGGCAACCCGGGCGGCGTCGAGGGCCCGGCCATCTTCAAGGCGCACGGCGAGGACCGCTGGTACCTGTACGCCGACGTCATCCCGACCGTCGGCTACCGCCCGCTGGTGACGACCGACCTGGACGCCGGGTGGGAGCTGCTCAGCAGCCCCGACTTCTCCATGGCGCCCAGCACCAAGCACGGCGGGATCGTGGGCCTGACCCGGCGGCAGTACGACGCCATCCGGGACGCCGACGCCACGGGTGCCGTCACCGAGGACCTGGGCAGCGTCGAGGTGCCGTCGGGCGCCGACGCCGACGCCGTCACCGCGGCCCTGCCGAAGACGGCCGAGGTCACCCTCGCCTACGGCCGCGGCACCGCCACCCAGCCCGTCGACTGGGACGTCTCCGGCGTCGACACCGCCACGGCCGGCTCGTACGAGGTGACGGGGACGGTGCGCACCATCGGCGACGGCCTCAACCAGTGGGTCGGCGAGGGCGGCTCGACCGCCTACGACGCCCCCGGCCGGCGGCTGTACAGCTCGACCGCGGTCACCGTCACCGCCCGGGTCGTCGTGGGCGCCGCCGCCGGCGTCCCGGTGCAGGTCGCCGTCGACACCCGGTGCGTGGCCGGGAAGGTCGTCCTCACCGTGCGGACCACCAACAGCCACGGCGCGCCCGTCACCGCGGTCGTCGGCACCCCGTTCGGCTCGCGCACCCTCGGGTCCCTCGCCGCCGGGGCTACCCGCACCACTGCCGTGACGACCCGCCTGGCCTCCGTGCCGGCCGGCACGGTCGACGTGGCCGTCACCGCCGGCGCGGACAACGGCAAGGGCTCGGCCGATTACGCGGCCGCCGCCTGCGGCTGACCGGACCGCACCGCAGCACCCGCTCGACCGGAGCGCCCCGCCGAGGAACGTCCCGGCGGGGCGCTCCGCTGTCTGCGCCGGCCGGGCGCCCACCGTCACGACCCGTGCAGCACACGACTCGGCCCGGGAGGGGCTTCGCGCAGCTGGGCGGGGGTGTTGTGTGCTCGAGCGGCTCTGGTGCAGGCAGGGACACAGCCTCGACGGCCCCGGACCGTCGGACCCAGCGGCACTGGACCCGCCACGCGGCCAGCACCCCGACTCTCGTCGCTGGCACCGAGCGCCCGCGAGCGAACCCGAGATCACCGGCTCCCGTCACTCCCGCGGGGCGCCCACCCGCGAGCGAACCCGAGATCACCGGCTCCCGTCACAGCCTCGACGCACTGAACCGCGAGAGAGCCCGTAATCACCGCCACCGGTCACTCCCCCGGGGCCCACCCGCGAGGGAGCCCGAGATCACCGGCGCCTGCGCCTGTCACGCCTTCGAGGCACCGAACCGCGAGCGGGCCCGAGATCACCGGCGCCCGTCACTTCCCAGGCGCGCCCACCCGCGCGAAGTCGCTGGTCCCGGCGCGCATCCGAGAGCCCCAGGTCCCCTCGCAGCACCACCAGACCCCCTCCACACGCAGGACGGGCGCGCCCCCCGCCTCTCGGCAGGGTGCGCGCCCGTCATGGTCCTCAGGCCCCGGCCCCGTGACCGACCTCGCGGTCGGGCACAGGACCGGCCCCCGGTCAGGTCACCGGCACGACACCGCCTCGAACGCGACGTCCGCCGAGCTCGAGACGAGCTGCCCGGCGACGGTGGCCTCCGCCTCGACGCCCACCTGGCCGGCGGCGATCGAGGGCAGCCGCGTCGTCAGCGTCTGGGTGACGCTGCGGCCCGGGGCCACCGAGGGCGAGCGGACGCCGTACGGCGAGGTGATCTCGACCGACACCGGGACAGTCTCGCCGTTGGTCAGGGTGACGGTCTGGACGACCTTCCCCGCGACGCAGCGGGCGCCGACGACGGTGGTGACGTCGAGCTCCTCGACCGGGGCGGCCGTGACGGTCACCGTGACCCGGACGGTGCGGTTCTCCGGGGCGACCTCCTCGTCGGGCTGCATGTCGAGGACGGGCAGCCCGTCGGCGGCGAAGTGGACGCGACGGACGAACGTGTCGCGGCCGGACAGCCCCAGGTTGTCGGTGCGGGCGTGGAAGACGTAGAGCAGGTTGTCGTCCTCGTCGTAGGACCACATGCCGTGGCCGGTGCCCAGCTGCCACTCGCCGTCGTAGATCCCGGACTTCTGGACCGGGTGGTCGAGCGGCGTCCAGGCGGCCGGGTCGGTGAGGTCGGTACCGGTCTGCGCGGTGAGCAGGCCGGTCGTGTACGTGTCACCGACGAGGGAGCCGGAGTAGAGCATGTAGAGCACGCCGTCGCGGACGTGGACGTTCGGTCCCTCGGCGATGGTGTTGTCCCACGCGAACAGCGGGGCGTAGACCCGCACCGGGGGCGAGGTGAGGCGCGTCGGGTCCGACGGGTCCATCCTGGCCACGAAGATCGCGCCGAGCTGCTGCCACGCGTAGTACGACTGGTCGCCGTCGACGACGTAGGTCATGTCGAGCGAGATGTTCTGCACCGGGTTGAGGATCGACCCGTCCTGCCGCAGGACCGGCTCGGCCTTGGTCCAGTTCGCCGCGACCGCGGGGTCCAGGTCGGCCCCCGACGCGTCCTTCTTCAGCTGGATGATGCTGGCCCGACCCGTGAAGGCGTCGGGACGGCCGTTGGCCGCGTCGTAGCAGGGCATGAACAGGATCGACAGCGTGCCCTCGATGACGTGGAGCTCGGGCGCCCAGAAGCAGCCGGTCATCTCGCGGCCCGCGGCGTCGGTGTCACCCGCGCGCAGCAGGTCGACCTCGACGTTGCGGCCGTCGCGCAGCGCCTCGTCGGACAGGTCCTCGATGCGGTCCGCGACCCGGAAGGGCATGTGCGGACCGTTGGCGGGGTCGACGGGGTTGAGGTTCAGGTCCTCGGTGGCGATGAGGTAGAACTTCGTCTGCCCGTTCCACTCGTGGCGGAAGATCGACGGGTCGGCCCGCTCGTCCGCGAACGGCGTGACGTACGCCGGGGCCTTGACCTGGCCGGTCACCTCGTAGGTGCCGGGCGTCGTGGTGTCGACAGCGGCGAGGGAGTCCTCGTCCCAGGCGACGGCGCGCGAGGCGGTGGAGCCGTCGTCGTAGCCGAGCTCGACGCGGGCGGGCAGGTCCTCGACGGACAGCTGCCCGCCCTGCTCGACCGTCACGTCCTCGAAGGCCTCGACGCTGGTGTTGACGGTGCGGCCGAAGCGGACCTCGAGCGCGCGGGCGACCTCGGTGGTGACGGGCAGGCTGTTGCCGGTGGCGTAGCTGGGGACGCCCTCGCCGGGCGCGCCGGCGGTCGCCGCGACGGTGCCGCGACGGACGGGACCCCGGGTGTCCGGGTCGGTGAGGTCGGCGAAGCTCGTGTACAACGCCGCGCCGGCGTCGGAGGTCCAGGACACGACGTAGCGCTGCGCCGCGGTGTCGAAGACGACCGCGGGCTGGTTGACGCCGCTGGTGACGCCGAGGTCCACGAGCCCGACCTCGTCGTAGGTGCGCAGGTCGGTGCTGCGGGCCAGGAGCATGCTCGAGGCCTGCACGGCGTCGCGGCCGCCGTCGCGCACGGTGCGGGTGGCGACGACGCCGAACGTGCCGTCGGCCAGGTAGAAGGCGTGCGGGTCGCGCAGGCTGCGGATGATGCCGCTGGAGGTGCCCGCGACCGGCGGGGTCACCGAGGTCTGGGCGAACCAGATCCCGTAGCCCTCGTTGAGCGGGCTCCAGGCGCCGTCCTCGCGCAGCGCCAGGTGCATGCTCAGCGCGACGTCGGCGTTGTTGGCCTCGGTGGCCGTGGTGGGGGTGCGCGAGTAGGCGAGCACGTCGGTGCTGGCGCCGGCAGGCAGGACGCGGACGACGAAGGTCCGCACGGTGCTGGCACCGGTGACCTGGTCGGTGACCCGCAGGGCGACCTGGGCCTCGGTGGCGGTCGTCGCGGACGTGACGAGGGCGCCGTCGACGAGCTCGGCCCCGGTGACGCTCTCCACGGCGACGGTCGTGCCCTCGGGTGCGCCGGGCAGCGCCGTCCCCGACGACACCACGGGCGGGACGACGAGCCGCTCGGCCAGGCGCTGCACGCGCTGCTCGGAGGTCTCGGTGGACGCCTCGACCGTCACGGTGATGGTCCGGGTGGCGGTGATGCCCCGGACGGACACCGTGGCCGTGAGCTGCACCTGCACGGACGGTTGGCCGGCCAGCGGCGCGGTGACGGCGCCGTCCGGGGCGACGACGGCGGGGTCGCTCGAGGTCCACGTCACGCGGCCACCCGCGGTGGGCAGGTCGATGTCCCCGCTCGTGGTGCGGTCGGTCAGGGCGAGGCCCGCGAGCACCGCGTCGGCGCGGGCGCGCAGCTCGGCGGCGTTGATCTGCACGTCGGACGCCGACACGTCGGCGACCTCCTGCGCGCTCAGCGCCCGGTCGTAGACCCGGAACGCGGAGACGGCGCCCTGGAACAGCGGGTCCGGCCAGGGCGCGCGCCCGATGGTGTTGAGGGACTGGTCGACGACGTCGGCCGGGGTGCGGTCGACGGGTCCCTGCGCGACGCGCGCCCCGTCGAGGTACAGCGCGGCGGTGCCGGCGGCCCCGTCGACGACGGCGGTGACGTTGACCCACTGGTCGGCCGTGACGCCGCACCCGGAGGCCTGCACGAGGCGCTCGACGCCGGCGGACTTGACGCCGACCAGGGGCGCGCGGCCGGAGCCGCAATTGAGCGAGGTGAAGAAGTACTGGGTGTCCGGGGACTCGTTGCCGACGTTCCACAGGAAGTGGAACCCGTTGAGCATGGCGGCGGAGGCCTTGACCTCCGCGGTCACGGTCGCCGACCGCTCCCCCGCCAGCAGGTCGTCGGGCAGCTCGACCCAGTTGCCGGTCGACGTCTTGGCGCCGCCGCGGAGCCGGAGCGAGGTGCCGGTCCAGTCGGCGGCCTGGACGTTGCGGACGGTGGCCGCACCCAGGGCGGAGCCCGGCGCGGTGTTGGGCACGGTGGCGCCCGCGGTCTCGTCGAACAGGTACTCCGCGACGAGACCCTCGCCGGGGGGTGCGGCCTGCGCCGCGGTGGTGGTGACGGTGCCGAGGACCAGGGCGCCGACCGCGGCGAGCGCGATCGTGGCCCGGCGGGCCCGAGAGGGTGGTGTCATACCGGTTACTCCATTGCGTTTACTGAGCATCGACGGTCGGTGGCGGTGCTGGTGGGCGTCAGGACGGATCGGGTCTTGTCAGGGCAGGCCGAGGCAGGTCAGGACGAGCGGAGGGCGGACGGCCCGGGGTTCCGGGCCGCCCGCCGGGTGTCAGCCGCAGCTGCGGGCGGCGTAGGCGGCCGTCGCGCTCCCGCCGTCGGCGGTCACGCGGACCTCGCCGGCGGGGACGGAGGCCAGCCGCGTGCTGAGGGCGACCGACACCGTGCGATCCGCCGCGACGCTGACCGTCCGGGTCCCGTAGGCGGAGAGGACCTCGGCCGCCAGCGCCTCGTCGGCGTCGTGCGCGACCCGCACGGTCTGGACGACCCGCCCCGCGACGCACCGCGTCTCGGCGGTCGCGGTGACCTCGGGCTCGACCGGCGTGCCGTAGGCCCGCTGGAGCGCCCGCCACTCGGCGCGCGTCACCGGCAGGACCGTGCCGTGGCGGAACCGCGACGGGAACGAGTACTGGTCGGCCGACAGCATGGTCCACTCGCCGCTCGCCAGGTCGGTCGTGGTGAACGGCACGTAGCCGCGCCCGCCGTACTCGTCGACGAACAGGTACCAGCGCTCCTCGGTGTTGGACTTGAAGACCGTCGGGCCCTCGCCCTGGTTGATCGAGCCGGCGCCGATGGCCTCCTTGACGATGTCGAAGTCGTCGGCGGTGGGGCCGGAGCCGACCTCCTGGAAGACGTACTTGCCGCCGGGGACGGTGGCCGAGCGGTTCGACTCGTTCTTGGAGAACCGGTACACGTCGCCCTCGTGCTCGATCATCGTCGTGTCGATGACGGAGTAGCCGTAGTCGATGAGGGTCTCGGACTCGCTGAAGGTCCGGAAGTCCCGCGTCGTGGCGTACAGCATCGTGTTGTACGCGCTGCCCGTGTGGTCGGGGTCGTCCTCGGCGTAGATCTTGGACGCCCAGAACACGACGTACTCGCCGCGCTCGTCGTCGTAGAAGATCTCCGGCGCCCAGGCGTTGCCGGCGGTCTCGGGCGCGACGGTGGCGGTCCAGCTCTCGGACCAGGTGACGAGGTCGGTGGACTCCCACACGACGATGTCGCGGCTGCCGCGGCGCTGGACCTCGTCCCAGCTGCCGCTGGACTGGTTCCACATCCGCAGGTCGGTGGCGATCTGGTAGAACCTGTCGCCCTCCGGGGACCGGACGATGTAGGGGTCGCGCAGGCCCATCTCGCCGCTGGTCGACACCATGACCGGCTCGCCGTCGTTGAGGTTGGTGTAGCGCAGCGGGTCGTCGCCCTGGCTGAGGGAGAAGTACACCTGCTCGCCCTGCTGCAGGCCCTCGCCGAGGAAGTGCGAGAACAGGTAGCCCTCGTACGGCGCCGGGGCGGGCAGCGGCAGGACGTCCGCCTCGAAGGTGCGGGTCGCCGTGGCGGCACCGACCGCCACCGTGGCGGTGAGGGTGACGGCGGCCGCCGCAGCACCGAGCGCGGGGCGGGTGACCTCGCCGGTGGCGGTGAGGACGGCGGCGTCCGAGGTCGCCCAGGTGACGGTCGAGCCGTCCGGGCCCTCGGTGGGCAGGTACAGGTTGCTGCGCACGTCGTCGACGTCGTGCACGACGAGCGCGGCAGCCGCCGCGGTCGCGCGATCCTGGTCGCCGGCGACCGGGAGCACGGTGACGGTGAAGGTCCGCTGCACGCTGGCCTGCCGCTGGCTGACGGTGGCGGTGAGCGTCGCCGTGGCGGGCTGCGCCCCCGCGGCGGGCCGGGTGACGGCGCCGGCGGCGGAGACGACGCCCGGGTCGGAGCTGGTCCAGGTGACGGACGACCCTCCCCCGGTGCTGGCGGGCAGGGTCAGGTCGGCAGTGACCGCGGACGTGTCGCCTAGCGTCAGCGCGGCGGCGTCCGCCTCGACGGCGGGCTGCGCGGTGGCGGCGGCCACGTCGGCGACCTGGGCCGCGGTGAGGGCCCGGTCGTAGAGCCGGAAGTCGCGGACGGCACCCTTGAGGTACGGGTCGGCGGAGTAGACCGAGCGGCCGATGTAGTTGGCCCGGGTGGTGCCGCCGCCGATGCTGCCGGGGGTGGTGGTGACGGCGGTGTTCCGCGCCACCTCGACGCCGTCCTCGTAGAGGACGCCGGTGGTGCCGGTCTGCGTGTACGTCACGTGCTTCCACACGTCGCGCTGCAGGTTGCGGCTGACCTGGGTGTTCTGCTCGGTCGACCAGTTGCCGCTGGCGACCGCCGTCCGCAGCGGGTTGCCCTCGGCGAACAGGTAGCCGTCGCCCACGCCGGCGCTGCTGGTGTTTCCGATGCCGTAGACGAAGTACGCGCTGCCGACGCTGCGGTCGATGCGCACGTCGAAGGCGACGGTCACCGACGCGAGCCCCCGCAGCAGGTCGTCGGGCATGTCGACGTGGTCGTCCACGCCGTCGAGCACCAGGCCGCCCGCGCCGGTCACGGCCCCGCCGAGGATGCGGCCGTCGCGGTCGTTGCCGGACAGGTCCTCCGCGACGGTGCCGCGGTCACCGGTCAGGGCGTAGTGCAGCACCAGGCCGTCGGTGGGCGGCGCGGCGGCGGACGCGGCGCCGGGCACCGCCGACGCCACCCCCAGCCCCAGCGCGGTGGCCAGGAGCAGCGCTGCTCCTCGTCGAGCTCTCATGCGGGGTGTCCTCTCGTCGTCCGCCCGTGCGGCCGGTGCTGGTGGGTCGGTCCGTGCAGGTCTGTGCTGGTCTGGGCTGGTCTGTCCGGCGCCGCCGGGGTCGGGCGCGCGAGGCCCGGGCGGGGGCCGGCGGGCGGTCGTCGCCCGCCG
>NZ_JBBEOI010000137.1 GCF_037860755.1 Aquipuribacter hungaricus
ACCGGCGGACCCGTCCGCGGACGCCTCCGCCCCGTCCGAGCCGTCCGCCGGGCCGTCCGCGGGCAGCCCGTCGGCCGGGGCGTCGGCCCCCGCGGGCGACGGCCCCGCGCTGACGGTCCTCAACGCCACGACCACCTCCGGCCTGGCCACCGAGGCCGCCGAGGTGCTCGAGGAGGCCGGGTGGACGGTCGACGAGGTCGGCAACTACGGCGGCGAGGACGGCCCGAGCGCCGTGCTGTGGCCCGAGGACGACCCCGCCGCGGAGTCCGTCGCCGCGCTGGTCGCCGTCGACCTGGGCACCGGCGAGCCGGTCGCCTCCGACGACGTGGACACCGTCACGGTCGTCGTCGGCGAGGACTTCCGGCCCTGAGCCTGCCCCGCCCCGGTCGCAGCCCCCGCAGCCCCCGCAGCACCGCCCGCAGCACGAGCTGGAGCACCAGCCGCAGCCCCTCCCTCGGCGGCCTTGCCGGCGCGGCCCGGTAGCCGCCGTCGTCCAGGCCCGCCCCGACCTCGAACAGGTTGGCCGAGTGCGGGTCGCCCGTCCGCAGCACGGACCACAGGCTGGCCAGCCCGTACGCGGGCAGGAAGCCGGGCAGGCCGCCCCAGCGGGCCCACTGCGCCGCGTGGCGCGACTCGTGGTCGAACAGCTGCGGCTGGCTGTCCATGACGTCGACGCCCCGCCCGTCCGGGCGCCCCCGCCGCAGCAGGACGACGTCGCCGACGCAGACCGCCCCCGCGGCCGGCGCGGGGAACCGCCGGGGGTAGCCCGGCGCGAGCAGCAGGCCGTGCGGACCGGGACGCAGCGGCACCCCCGCCCGGCGCGCGAGCCACAGCCCGGCCAGGGTCGAGCCGTTGAGCAGGTTGAGGCGCCGGCGGCGCCCGACGTGGGCCCGCGGCGGGGGGGGACCACGGACCCGGCACCGCCACATGGTGCCCTTCCGGGGCCTGAGGCACTACGCTGGTCCGTGGTTGAGCACGACGGCCCCGCACGGGGTACGAGGAATGAAGCGCCGTACTGGAGCTGAAGACCGTTCGCGTGAGACCCGGTGCCCCGATCCCGGGACACCGACGACCCGGATACGTCCGGGGCCGCGCAGCGGCACCATCAGCAACAGGAGCAACATGGCTCAGGGCACTGTCAAGTGGTTCAACGCCGAGAAGGGCTTCGGCTTCATCACGGTTGACGGCGGCGGCGCCGACGTCTTCGTCCACTGGTCCGCGATCCAGGCGCAGGGCTACAAGTCCCTCGACGAGGGTCAGCGCGTGGAGTTCGAGGTCGGTACGGGCCAGAAGGGCCCGCAGGCCGAGGCGGTCCACCCGATCTGATCCGAGCTCTCGGTCTCTGACCGGGCGCACGGCCAGCACGGAGGAAGGCGGCACCCCTCGGGGTGCCGCCTTCCTGCATGTCCGGGCCCGAGCGGGAGGTCAGGCCTCGCCGACGAGGTCGGCCGGGTCCTTCTGCAGCGCGGTGACGATCGCCGCGCCGAAGGCCGGCAGGTCGCCGGGGTTCCGGCTGGTGATCAGGGGCCCGGCGCCGCTGGCGTCGACGACGACCTCCTCGTCGACCCACTCCGCCCCGGCGTTGACCAGGTCGGTGCGCAGGCTCGGCCACGACGTGAGGCGGCGGCCCTGGAGCTCGCCGGTCTCGGTGAGCACCCACGGCGCGTGGCAGACGGCGGCGACGGGTCGGCGGCTGCGCATGAACTCCCGCACGAACGCCACGGCGTCGGCGTCGGTGCGCAGGGCGTCGGGGTTGGCGACGCCGCCGGGGAGCACGAGCGCGTCGAACAAGGTGTGGTCGGCCTCGCGCACGACCTCGTCCACCGGGAACGTGTCCGCCTTGTCCAGGTGGTCGAACCCCTGCACCTCGCCGGCCTCGGTGCTCAGCAGCACGGGCGTGAACCCCGCGTCGAGGAGGGTCTGCCATGGCTGCGTGAGCTCGACCTGCTCGATCCCCTCGGTGGCGACGAGGAACGCGACGCGCCCGGTGCTCACAGCGACGCCCCCGTCGTGACGTCGGCGTCGTCGGCGGCCGGGGCCTGGAGGAGGTTGTCCTCCAGCCGGCCCATGCCGAGCACGAGGCCCAGCGCGGTGAGGGGGACGAGGAGGAGCAGGGCGATGAGCATGCGCGGGTCTCCGTGCTGTCGGGGTCTGGGGCGGCCGACCGTGCCACCGGGGGTCTCGTGCGTGGTCTGCGTACGTCGGTCTGGTCGCGCCGTCCTGGTGCGTCAGGCGCTGGAGCCGCGGTCGAGGGCGATGCCCACGACCCCGAGGAGCAGGACCCCGCCGCCCAGCCACAACAGCGAGGTCGCGACGCCGCCGAGCGCGAGCACGGCGACGGCGATGACGAGGGCGAGGACGACGAGCCAGGCGGGCATGCGCGTCCTCCCTGCGGACGTCGGTGCGGGGTCGCGGTCGCGGTACCCGGCCCCGGCCCCGGTCAAACGCAGCGCCGCGCCCCGCCGGGCGTCGCGCCCGCCGCGTCACCCGGACGCCGGGAGCGGGCGCGCGAGGGGTTTGCACTCTCGGTGCCCGAGTGCCAATAATGGCGTTGGCACTCTCATGCCGGGAGTGACAGACCACAGGGGCCCGCACGGGTCCTGGACCGGTCGTCGAGGTCAGGGGCAGGACGGGACGTGACCGTCCTCCGCTGGCCGTCCGTCGCGGGCGACGCACGGTCCGAACCACCCACCGTGTGCGGAGGGACATCCACCAGATGGCCAAGATCATCGCTTTCGACGAAGAGGCCCGGCGCGGGCTCGAGCGGGGCATGAACCAGCTCGCCGACGCCGTCAAGGTCACGCTCGGGCCCAAGGGCCGCAACGTCGTCCTGGAGAAGAAGTGGGGCGCCCCCACGATCACCAACGACGGCGTCTCCATCGCCAAGGAGATCGAGCTCGACGACCCGTACGAGAAGATCGGCGCCGAGCTCGTCAAGGAGGTCGCCAAGAAGACCGACGACGTCGCCGGCGACGGCACCACCACCGCGACCGTCCTCGCCCAGGCGCTCGTCCGCGAGGGCCTGCGCAACGTGGCGGCCGGCGCGAACCCCATGGCCCTCAAGCGCGGCATCGAGAAGGCCGTCCAGGCCGTCTCCGCCCGCCTGCTCGAGACCGCCAAGGACGTCGAGACCAAGGAGCAGATCGCCTCCACCGCCTCGATCTCCGCTGCTGACACCCAGATCGGCGAGATGATCGCCGAGGCCATGGACAAGGTCGGCAAGGAAGGCGTCATCACCGTCGAGGAGTCGCAGACCTTCGGCCTGGAGCTCGAGCTCACCGAGGGCATGCGCTTCGACAAGGGCTACATCAGCCCCTACTTCGCCACCGACACCGAGCGCATGGAGGCCGTCCTGGAGGACGCCTACGTGCTCGTCGTCAACTCGAAGATCTCCTCGGTCAAGGACCTGCTCCCGCTCCTGGAGAAGGTCATGCAGTCCGGCAAGCCGCTGATGGTCATCGCCGAGGACGTCGAGCAGGAGGCCCTCGCCACCCTGGTCGTCAACAAGATCCGCGGGACCTTCCGCTCCGCCGCCGTCAAGGCGCCGGGCTTCGGCGACCGCCGCAAGGCCATGCTGCAGGACATCGCCATCCTCACGGGCGGGCAGGTCATCTCCGAGGAGGTCGGCCTCAAGCTCGACACCGCGACGCTCGACCTGCTCGGTCGCGCCCGCAAGGTCGTCGTCACCAAGGACGAGACCACGATCGTCGAGGGTGCCGGCGACGCCGAGGCCATCGCGGGCCGGGTCAAGCAGATCCGTACCGAGATCGAGAACAGCGACTCCGACTACGACCGCGAGAAGCTCCAGGAGCGCCTCGCCAAGCTCGCCGGCGGCGTGGCCGTCATCAAGGCGGGCGCGGCCACCGAGGTCGAGCTCAAGGAGCGCAAGCACCGCATCGAGGACGCCGTCCGCAACGCCAAGGCGGCCGTCGAGGAGGGCATCGTCCCCGGCGGCGGTGTCGCCCTGGTCAACGCCCTGCCGTCCCTGGACGACCTCGGCCTCACCGGTGACGAGGCCACCGGCGCGAACATCGTCCGCGTCGCGCTCGAGGCCCCCCTCAAGCAGATCGCGATCAACGCCGGCCTCGAGGGCGGGGTCGTGGCCGAGAAGGTCAAGAACCTGCCCCTGGGCCAGGGCCTCAACGCGGCCACCGGCGAGTACGTCGACATGATGGCCACGGGCATCGTCGAGCCGGCCAAGGTGACGCGCTCCGCGCTGGAGAACGCCGCCAGCATCGCGGCGCTGTTCCTCACCACCGAGGCCGTCGTCGCCGACAAGCCCGAGAAGGTCACGGCCGGCGGCGGGGGCGACCCCACCGGCGGCATGGGCGGCATGGACTTCTGATCCACGCCCCCTGCACCACCTGGTAGACCAGCACGAGCCAGAGGCCCCCGGGACACCCCGGGGGCCTCTGTCGTGCGGGCGGTGCCCCGGGCGCGGTGTCCCACGCCGGGGCGCCACCGGGCGCCGCGGTGCCCGTCTGTGGTCGGATCGTCACATGAGCAGCCCCGACCCCCTGCACGGCCCCGTCGACCTCGACGACGTCGCCGAGCAGGCCCACCACCCGCACGGCGACGCCCACGACCCAGCCCACGACGCGTTCGAGAGCCGGGTCGACCCGGCCGTGGCCGAGGCCGTGCACTCGGTGCGCGACCGCTTCGGCGCCCACGGCCTGCGCGACCTCATCGCGCTCGCCGGGCACGAGCTGGACCTGGCCGAGCGTGCGCTGGCCTCGCTGCGCGAGGAGGTCGTCGACGCCCCGCCGAGCCCCGAGGACGTGGCGTTCGACGTGCCGCTGGCCTCGGACCCCGCAGACGACGGCGGGGGCGCCGGGTCCCGCTGAGAACCCGACGCCCCCGCGTCGACGAGCCGTCCCGGGTCGCCGGGGAGAGAACCTCCTCAGCGGGTCAGAAGTTCCACTCGTCGACGACGGCCTCGGCGACCGGGGCGCCGACCAGGCTGGCGTCGCCGGCGATCGCGGTCGACGCGGTGGCGTTGAGCTCCAGCGTGAGGCCGTCGAGCTCGAACAGCTCCAGGCGGCCGACGCCCCCGACGTAGGCGCTGACGGTGCCCGCCCCGGTGTCGATCCAGAAGTTGCGCAGCTCCAGCTGGCCGCCGGTCAGCGTGCTGATGGTGATGCCGCCGACGTGCCGGACGACGCCCGAGGTCGGCTGCCCGACGATGCCGAACTCCACCCCGCCGGCGTCGCCGGGGGTGACGGGGGCGTCGACGGACACCAGCAGCGACTGCAGCGTCGCGTTCGGGACGATCTCGGTGTTGCCCCTGCGGTTGGGTACGGCGCTCGCCGGTGCGGCGACGACGGCGGTGGCGACGGCCACGGCTCCCACGAGCGCGGCGGCGGCGGTGACGGTACGCATCATGTCGGTCTCCTCTGTCGGGGTCGGGCACCCGTCCGGGCGCCCGCCCCTGCTACCGCGGCGGGGCGGGCGCCGGATGCACCTCCTACGCTCCAGGACATGACTGCGCAGCCGACCCCGCCGCGGCCCGGGTGCCAGGTCGTCCTCGCCGAGGTGCGCGGCACCCCCGTGAGCGCCGCCGAGCTCGCCGCGCTGGTCGCCGGCCGGGACCGGGGAGCGGTCGTCACCTTCGACGGCGTCGTCCGCGACCACGACTCGCCCGGCCGCGGGCCGGTGACGCTCCTGGACTACGAGGGGCACCCGTCGGCGGGCCAGGTCATCGCCGACGTGGTGGCCGGCGTGGCCGCGGGGTCCCGCGCCGCGGCGGTCGCCGTGGTCCATCGCACCGGGCCGCTGGAGGTCGGGGAGTGCGCGCTGGCCGTCGCGGTCGCCGCCTCCCACCGTGGGGACGCCTTCGAGACCGCGGCCCGGCTCGTCGACGAGGTCAAGGAGCGGCTGCCGGTGTGGAAGCACCAGCACTTCGGCGACGGCAGCGACGAGTGGGTCGGCCTGGGCGGGCTGGACGCCTGAGCGGCTGGTGACGGGCGGTCGGGGTGGACCGGCTCGCGCTGCTGCCGCTCAGCCGCCGCTGAACGGGGGCAGGACGTCCAGCGTGCGGGCCTGCCCGAGCGGCTGCGCCGGCCTGGCGGCCACGCCGTCGAGCAGGTAGGAGCAGGCGGGCAGCACCCGGGCGACCCCCGGGTACGAGGCGACGAGCCCGTCGAGCACGTCCTGGACGCTCGCCGGACCGGCCGTGCCGGCCGCGCCGCCGTCGACCTCGCTGCCGACCTCGCCGCCGACCTGGCCGTCGACCGCGCTGCCGACCTGGATGTCGGCCTGTCGCGTGCCCGCGGCGGCGCGGGCGCCGGCGAACAGGCGGACCGTCACCGTCGGGCGGGTGGCCTCAGCCACCGATGGCGCTCATCGGCCGGTCGGGGCGGACGAAGGTGTCGTCGTCCGAGCCGTGCCCCGCCTTCTTGGCCCAGGCGTTGGCCCGCCAGGCGTCGGCCACCACGGCGTCGTCGGCCCCGGAGCGGAGCAGGCCCCGCAGGTCGGTCCCGCCGGCGGAGAACAGGCAGCTGCGGACCTGGCCGTCGGCGGTCAGGCGCATCCGGTCGCAGCCGCCGCAGAACGGGCGGGTGACCGAGGCGATGACCCCGACCGAGCCGATCCGGGTGCCGTCCTCGACGACGTGCCACCGCTCGGCGGGCGCGCTGCCGCGGTCCTCGGCCGGCTCGAGGACGAAGGCCGCCGTCAGCTGGGCGAGCACCTCGTCGGCGGTGACCATCGCGTCGCGGTCCCACGCGCCCTGGGCGTCCAGCGGCATGTGCTCGATGATCCGCAGCTCGACGCCCGTGGTGCAGGCCCAGCGCACCAGGTCGACGACCTCGTCCTCGTTGACCCCGCGGACGACCAGGGAGTTGACCTTGACCGGGCCGAGGCCGTGCGCGAGGGCCGCGTCGATGCCCGCGAGGACGTCGCGCAGCCGGTCGCGGTGGGTGATGGCGAGGTAGCGGTCCTGCCGGAGGCTGTCGAGGCTGATCGTCACCCGGTCCAGCCCCGCGGCGGCCAGCGCCGGCGCACGGCGGTCGAGCCCGACGCCGTTGGTCGTCAGGGCGGTGCGGACGCGGCGGCCGTCCGGCGTCAGCAGCGCCGACGTGCCGGCGACCAGGTCGGGCAGGTCCTTGCGCAGCAGCGGCTCGCCGCCGGTGAACCGGACCTCGTCGATGCCGAGGTCGCGGACGGCCAGGCGCACCAGGCGCAGCGTCTCCTCCGCGCTCAGCAGGTCGGCGCCGGGCAGCCACGGCAGCCCCTCGGGCGGCATGCAGTAGGAGCAGCGGAGGTTGCAGCGGTCGGTGAGGGAGACCCGCAGGTCGCGTGCCCGGCGGCCGAAGGTGTCGAGCAGGCCGGTCTCGCCGGCGGGGCGCGGCCGGGCCGCGCGTCCCGAGGGCACGGCGGGCATGCCCAGCCCGATGCTCGTCATCGGACCAGGGTAGGTCGGCCGGGCCCGCGCCGTCGCCCGGGCCCCGGTCGTCATTCGGGTGGGACCGCTCCCACGGGTAGGCTCGCCCGCATGGTCCAGCTGCCGACGACGTTCACGTGGGGCGCTGCCACCGCCTCGTTCCAGATCGAGGGCGACCGCGCCGGTCGTGGGGAGACCGTGTGGGACGCGTTCTGCCGCGTCCCGGGGGCGGTGTCGGACGGGACAGACGGCGACGTCACGTGCGACCACGTGCACCGCTACGCCGAGGACGTGCGGATCCTGTCCGACCTCGGCGTGGACGCCTACCGCTTCTCCGTGGCGTGGGCGCGGGTGCAGCCGACCGGGCGGGGCGACTTCTCCGCCGACGGCCTCGGCTTCTACGACCGGCTGGTCGACGAGCTGCTCGGCGCCGGCATCGAGCCCTGGCTCACGCTGTACCACTGGGACCTCCCGCTGGAGCTGCAGCACCTGGGTGGCTGGGCCTCCCGCCGCACCGTCGACGCCTACGTCGAGTACGCCCTGGGCGTGCAGGACGCGCTCGGCGACCGGGTCAAGCGCTGGGCCACCCACAACGAGCCGTGGTGCGCGGCGTGGCTCGGGTACGGCGCCGGGATCCACGCCCCGGGCGTCCGGGACCACGCGCTCGCCACCCGCGCCACCCACCACCTGCTGCTGTCCCACGGCCGGGCCGTCGCCGCCATGCGCGAGGTCGACCCCGACGCCGCGTACGGCATCGTGCTCAACCTCGACCACGGCCGGGCCGTCGACGGCGAGCAGGTCACCCTCGACGCCGTCCGGCACCGCGACGGCGTCCGCAACCGGGTGTGGCTGGACGCCCTGGCCGGGCGCGGCTACCCCGCCGACACCGTCGAGCTGCTGCACCCGCACCTGGACGGCGCGGTCGCCGAGGGCGACATGGAGCAGATCGCCACCCCCGTGGACTTCATCGGGCTCAACTACTACAACGACGCGCTGCTCGAGGCCGCGGACGGGCGCACCCCGACCGCCGACCTGCTGCAGCCGGGCCTGGAGCTCGTCCGCGACGCCGACCCGGGCGAGGGCGCGACCGCGATGGGCTGGCCGGTCACGCCGTCCGGCTTCACCGACATCATCCGCCGCACCCTCACCGAGTACCCCGAGCTCGGCCCGCTCTACGTCACCGAGAACGGCTCGGCGTGGGACGACGACGCCACCCCGGCCGAGGACGGCGTCATCGAGGACACCCCGCGGGTGGGGTACCTGCACGCCCACCTCGAGGCGCTCGCCGCCGCCCGGGCCGAGGGCCTGGACGTGCGCGGGTACTTCGCGTGGTCGCTGCTCGACAACTTCGAGTGGGCGCTCGGGCTCAGCAAGCGCTTCGGCCTGGTCCGGGTGGACTTCGAGACCCAGCAGCGCACGGTCAAGCGCAGCTGGCAGGCCTACCGGGACGCGATCGCCGCCGACAAGGCGTCCGCGTCCTCGACCGACGCCGCCGCCCCGGGCACGACCCCCACCGAGGCCTGACCCTCCCGCCCCCCGGGGGCCGTCACCCGCGGAACATGCGTGCGGTGGCGGCCTCCGTCTCGGCGTACTGCCGCCCGGCCTGGCCCAGCGCGAGCTGGATGCTGTCCAGGCTGTCGCGGACGTGGTTCTGCGTGGCCCGCCACTCCGCCGCCAGCGCCGCGAAGCCCGTGGCGGCCTGCCCCCGCCACACGCCCTGCAGGTCCTCCAGGTGCCGCATCATGGCGTCGACCTCGGCGGTGAGCGTCGCCGACGTGGCGCGCACCTTCGCGCTCGCGGCGTCGACGCGGCCGGCGTCGACCTCGAACTGGGTCATGGTCGTCCCCTCTCCCGGCGGCCCCCTGCCGCCCGGGCCAGGGTGCCCCGCGGCGACGGGCTCCCGCGGGCGTCGTCCACAGGTCCGGGACGACCGGGTCGTACCCTCGCCCGATGGGCCTGCTCATCGACCCGCCGCTGTGGCCGGCGCACGGCCGGCTGTGGTCGCACCTGGTCAGCGACACCTCCGTCGAGGAGCTGCACGCCTTCGCCCGGGCCAACGGGGTGCCGGAGCGGGCGTTCGACCTGGACCACTACGACGTGCCGGACTCCGCCCACGAGGCCCTGGTCGCCGCAGGCGCCGAGCCGGTGGGCGCGGGGGACCTGCTGCGGCGGCTGCGCGGGGCCGGCCTGCGGGTCACGGCCGCCGAGCGGCGAGCACGGCGAGCTCGCGGCTGACGTTG
>NZ_JBBEOI010000138.1 GCF_037860755.1 Aquipuribacter hungaricus
CAGGCGGGGTCGGCCACCGGGCAGCGGGGGGCGAACGCGCAGCCGGCTGGCGGGTCGACCGGGTCCGGCGGCAGGCCCGGCATCGCGGCCAGGTCGGCGCGGTCGGCACCGGTCGCCGGGTCGTCGATGTCGGGCAGCGAGCCGAGCAGCCCGCGGGTGTACGGGTGGGTCGGAGAGGCGTACACCTCACCCGTCGGGCCGGTCTCGACGACGCGGCCGGAGTACATGACGGCGACCCGGTCGGCGATGCCGGCGACGACCCCGAGGTCGTGGGTGATCCAGACCACCGCGGTGCCGTGCTCGTCCTGCAGCCGCCGGACCAGCCGCAGGATCTGCGCCTGCACCGTGACGTCGAGCGCGGTGGTCGCCTCGTCGGCGACGAGCACGGCGGGGTCGTGGGCCAGGGCGACGGCGATCATCACCCGCTGCCGCTGCCCGCCGGACAGCTGGTGGGGGAACGAGCGCAGGGCCCGGTCGGGGTCGGGCAGCCCGACCTCGTCGAGCAGGTCCCGCGCCCGGGCCAGCAGCGCGTCCCGGCCCCGGCGGGCGCCGTCGCGGCCGGCGTGCGCGCGCAGGCCCTCGACGAGCTGCCGCCGCACGGTGAGGACGGGGTTGAGCGAGGTCATCGGGTCCTGGAACACCATGCCGACGCCCGGTCCGCGCAGCGCACGCAGCTCCTTCTCCCCCGCCCCGAGCAGCTCGCGCCCGTCCAGCTCGGCGGAGCCGGTCACCGACGCGGAGCCCGGGAGCAGGCCGAGGACCGCGAGCATGCTCACGCTCTTGCCCGACCCGGACTCCCCGACGACGGCCAGGGTCTCGCCGGGGGCCACCTCGAGGTCGAGGCCGCGCACCACCCGCGCCGGACCGCGCGCGGTGGGGAAGGTGACGTGCAGGTCGCGCACCCGCAGGGCCGCGCTCATGCCGCACCCGCCGGGACGAGGGTCCGCTGGCGGGGGTCGAGCACGTCGCGCAGCGCGTCGCCGAGCAGGTTGAACGCCAGCACGGTGACGAAGATCGCCGCGCCGGGGAAGAACGCCATCCACCACGCCTGCTCCAGGAAGCTCCGCCCCTCCGACAGCATGAGCCCCCACGACGACGCGGGCGGCCGGGTGCCGAGGCCCAGGAAGCTCAGCGCCGCCTCGGACAGGATGGCGAAGGCCAGGCTCACCGAGGTCTGGACGATGATCGGCGGCGCGGCGTTGGGCAGCACGTGCAGCAGCATGATCCGGCTGTCCGGGGCGCCGACCGAACGGGATGCGCGCACGTAGACCTCCTCGCTCACCGACAGCACGGCCGCCCGCGTGACCCGGGCGAAGATCGGCGTGTAGACGATGCCGATCGCGATCATGGCGTTGCGGGTCCCGGGGCCGAGCAGGGCGAGCACGGCGATGGCCATGAGGATCGCGGGGAAGGCGAAGAGCACGTCCATGCAGCGCATGAGCACCGCGTCGAGCGGGCCCCGGCGGTAGCCCGCGAGCAGGCCGACCGAGACCCCGACGACGAGCGCGATCCCCACCGCGACCAGGCCGACCTGCAGGCTCACCGAGGCGCCGAGCACGACCCTGCCGAGCACGTCGCGGCCGAGCTCGTCGGTGCCGAAGGGGTGCGAGGCCGACGGCGCCATGAGCCGGTCGGGGACGGAGACCTGGTTGGGCCCGCCGGGGACGAGCACGTCGTCCAGCAGCGCCAGGACCGTGACGACTGCGACGACGAGCAGCCCGAACGCGCCGCCGGGGCGCCGGAGCACCGCCAGCAGGGTCCGCCGGGCGGCTGCCAGCCGGCCGCCGCTCACCGGGTGCCCACGCGGGGGTCGAGGACGGCGTAGGACAGGTCGACGAGCAGGTTGACCACGAGGAACACGAGCGCGAACAGCAGCACCGCCCCCTGCAGCAGCGGGAAGTCGCGGCTCTGCACCGCCTGCAGCGCCAGCTCGCCCAGGCCGGGGTAGCTGAAGACGATCTCGACGACGACCACCCCGGACAGCAGGTAGGCGAGCTGGACGCCGACGACGGTGACGAACGGCAGCAGGGCGTTGCGCATCACGTGCCAGCCGAGCACGGTCGGCGGGGCCAGGCCCTTGGACCGCGCCGTGCGGACGTGCTCGGCGCCGGAGGCCTCGAGCAGCGAGGACCGGACGAACCGGGTGAGCACCGCCCCGCTCGTCACGCCCACCGTGATGCCCGGCAGGAGCACCGAGCGCGCCCACCCCGCCGGGTCCTCCGACAGCGGCGTGTAGCCGCCGGTCGGCAGCGAGAGGACCGGGGCGACGAACACGATGAGCATGATCCCCAGCCAGAAGTCCGGGACGCTGATCCCCGCCTGGCTGGCGACCGTGGCCACCCCGTCCAGGACGCTGCGCGGGCGCAGCGCGGACAGGGTGCCCAGCGGCACGGCGATGAGCAGGGCGACGAGCACCGCGACCCCGGCCAGGCTGACCGTCGCCGGCAGCCGCTCGAGGATGAGGGCGGTCACCGGCTCCCCGGAGCGGAAGCTCACCCCCAGGTCGCCGGTGAGCGCGGCGCCCGCCCAGGACACGAACTGCACGAGGACCGGCTCGTCGAGCCCGGCCCGCTCGCGCAGCGCCGCACCCGTCTCCTCGGTGTAGCGCGTGCCCAGCGCGATCCGGACGGGGTCGCCGGGGACGAGCTGGAGGATCGAGAAGACGAGCACGGCGACCCCGGCCAGGACGACCGCGGCCTGCGCCAGCCGCGAGGCCAGGTAGGTCGCCACGGGAGCGGGCTCAGCCGTCCAGGGAGACGGTCTCGAAGTTCACCGCGGAGTCCGGGCGCGCCTCGTAGCCGGTCACCGAGCTGCTCCAGGCCTCGACGACGTCGGGGTTGAAGAGGAACAGGTAGGAGACGTCGTCGACGACGAGCTGCTCGGCCTGGGCGTACAGGTCCTTGCGGGCGTCCTCGTCGGTCTCGGCGGCGGCCCGGGTGAGCAGGTCGTCGACCTCGGGGTTGCTGTAGCCCTGGAAGTTGAAGCTCCCGTCGGTGATGTGCTGGGCGTGGTAGTAGTCGAACGGGTCGATGTTGCCGATCCAGGCCCAGCTGAACGCGTCGAAGTCGCCCTGGCCCTGCCGGTCGAGGAAGATCCCCGTCTCCACGGTGTCGACCGTCATCGTCACGCCGACCTCGGCGAGCTGGCTGGCCATGACCTGCGCCGCGGCAACCGCCGGCTCGTCGGAGTCCGGGACCATGAGGGCGAACTCCAGGTCGGCCGCGCCGGCGTCCACGAGCAGCTGCTCCGCCTCCGCGGCGTCGGTCTCGAACGGCGCGTAGCCGCTGGCCCAGAACGACCCCTCGGGCACGGCGGTCTGGTTGACGGTGCCCGCACCGAAGGTCGCGGCCTCGGCGACGGCCTCCCGGTCCACGGCCAGCGCCACCGCACGGCGCACGTCCGGGTCGTCGAACGGCGGCCGGGTCTGGTTGAACGCGGCGTAGTAGTAGTCGGTGGAGCCGGTGCGGCCGAGCTCGATCCCCTCGGTGTCCGCGAGGTCCTCGATCGACTGGGCGGGCACGTTGTCGGTCCAGTGGACGTCGCCGTTCTCGAGGCCGGTCAGCGCGGCCGCGGACTCCGCGACGTAGCGGTACTCGACGCCCTGCACCTGCGGCGCCTCGCCCCAGTAGCCGTCGTAGGCGGTGAGCTCGGCGCCGCCGGCGGACGTCGACACCAGCTCGAAGGGGCCGGTGCCGACCGCCTGGGTGGCCAGGTCGAGCCCCGCCGACTCGCTCGGCACGACCGCCATGCCCTTGAAGCCGCCCACGTTGGCGAGCAGGTTCGGCGTCTCCGCGCTCAGCGTCATGGTCACCTCCAGCGGCCCGGTCGCCTCGACGGCGGTCACGGTCGCGAAGCGGAAGGCGTTGCTCAGCTCCTCGTCGATGATCCGGCGGAAGGAGTAGACGACGTCCTCGGCGTCCAGCGGGGTGCCGTCGTGGAAGGTCACGCCCTCGCGCAGCGTGAACACCCACTGCAGGCCGTCCTCGCTCGTGGTCCACGACTCCGCGAGCGACGGCTCGAAGGTGAGGTCCTCGGCGCTGGGGACGACGAGGGTGTCGTAGACGTTCTCCAGCACCTGGAAGCTGGCCTGCGACGTGGTGACGTGCGGGTCGAACTGGTCGGGGGTGTTGGCCAGGGCGGCGACGAGGACGCCCTCGCCCGCGGCCCCGCCCGCGCCGTCGGCGGAGGCGGACGGCTCGGGGGCCTCGTCCAGGCCCTCGGCGTCCACCCCCTCGCCGGTGCTGCAGGCTGCGAGCAGCAGCGCGAGACCGGAGGCGGTGACCGCCAGGGACAGGGCGCGGGGAGCTCTCATGGTCCCTGCCTAGCCCGACCGGGTGACGGTGACCAGCAGGCGTGCGCGGCCGGTCGCTGTTCGTTACGCCTTCGCAACACCCGCCGTCCTCGGGCCACCGGACGGGCGGGGTCGGTGGACCGGCGGGCGGTCGTACGGCAGGATCAGCCCCGTCGGGCACCGCCGTCCGGCACGCTCGTGCGCCGGGGCACCTGCCCGCCACACGTCGACGACGACGGCAGCCAGGCACGGAGGTCCGGACCCGGACCACCTTCACGACGGATCGTCCGGCACGTACCTGCCGGTGGAGGAGATCACCGCTCATGGCAACTGTGACGTTCGACAAGGCCTCGCGCCTGTACCCGGGGGCCGAGACCCCCGCCGTGGACCAGCTCGAGCTGTCGGTCGGCGACGGGGAGTTCCTCGTCCTCGTCGGCCCCTCCGGCTGCGGCAAGTCCACCTCGCTGCGCATGCTCGCCGGCCTGGAGGAGGTGACCAGCGGGAACATCTACATCGGCGACCGCGACGTCACCGACATGCCGCCCAAGGACCGCGACATCGCGATGGTGTTCCAGAACTACGCGCTGTACCCCCACATGTCGGTCGCCGACAACATGGGCTTCGCGCTCAAGATCGCCGGCGTGGCCAAGGACGAGATCCGCAAGCGCGTCGAGGAGGCCGCCAAGATCCTCGACCTCACGCCGTACCTGGACCGCAAGCCCAAGGCCCTGTCCGGTGGCCAGCGCCAGCGCGTGGCCATGGGCCGCGCGATCGTCCGCAGCCCCCAGGTCTTCCTCATGGACGAGCCGCTGTCCAACCTGGACGCCAAGCTCCGCGTCCAGACCCGCACGCAGATCGCCTCGCTCCAGCGCCGCCTCGGCGTCACGACGGTCTACGTCACCCACGACCAGGTCGAGGCCATGACCATGGGCGACCGCGTCGCGGTCCTCAAGGACGGCATCCTCCAGCAAGTCGACAGCCCGCGGAACATGTACGACCGCCCCAACAACGTCTTCGTCGCCGGCTTCATCGGCTCCCCCGCGATGAACCTGCTCACGCTGCCGGTCTCCGAGCAGGGCGTGCAGTTCGGCTCGATGCTGCTGCCGATCGAGCGCTCGCTGCTGTCGAAGGCGTCGGGCAACAAGGTCACCGTCGGCGTCCGTCCCGAGGACCTCGACATCTCCGGCTCCGGCCAGGGGCTGCCGGTGCAGGTGGACGTCGTCGAGGAGCTCGGCGCGGACGCCTACATCTACGGCACCACGTCCGTCGGCGAGGCCGTCGACATCGACGACCCGGACCTGCGCGGCGAGGACGCCGCGGCCAAGGGCGGCGACAACATCATCGCCCGCACCGACGGCCGTCGTCCCCCGACCCGTGGCGAGACCGTGCACCTGGTGCCGAGCGGTGCCGGTCACGTGCACTTCTTCGACATCTCCACCGGCGCGCGCCTGGACGCCTGAGCACCACCGCTCGACCGACGGGCGTCCTGCTCCTGCAGGGCGCCCGTCGGCGTGCCGCCCCCCACGCCCGGCGCGAGAGGATGACCCCGTGAGCACCTCCCTGCAGATCACGTCGACGACGCCCGAGAGCGGGCTGCTCGACCTGCCCTGGGAGCTGCCGCTGGAGGACTGGCCCGAGGAGCGGGTGCACGCCCTGCCCCGCGGGATCAGCCGGCACGTCGTCCGCTTCGTGCGGATCGCCGGCAAGGTGTACGCGGTCAAGGAGATCACCGAGCCGATCGCGCGCCGCGAGTACGCCATGCTCCGCAACCTGCGCCGGCTCGCGGTCCCCTCGGTCGAGCCGACCGCCGTCGTCTCCGGCCGCCACGACAAGGACGGCGAGCACCTCGAGTCCGCCCTCATCACCCGGCACCTGCAGTTCTCGCTGCCGTACCGGGCGCTGTTCAGCCAGACCCTGCGCCCGGACACCGCGACCCGGCTCATCGACGCCCTGGCGGTGCTGCTCGTCCGGCTGCACCTGACCGGCTTCTACTGGGGCGACGTGTCGCTGTCGAACACCCTCTTCCGCCGCGACGCCGGCGAGTTCGCCGCCTACCTGGTCGACGCCGAGACCGGCGAGCTGCACGCCGAGCTGTCGCCGGGTCAGCGCGCCTACGACGTCGACCTGGCCCGGGTGAACATCGCCGGGGAGATGTTCGACCTGCAGGCCGGCGAGCTGCTCGACGCCGAGTTCGACCCGCTCGCGGCGAGCAACCGGATCGTCGAGCGCTACGAGACCCTGTGGGCCGAGCTGACCGACGCGGAGTCCTTCGACTTCGGCGAGCGCTGGCGCGTGGACGCACGGATCCGCCGCCTCAACGACCTGGGCTTCGACGTCGGCGAGCTGGCGATCACCACCGACTTCACCGGGACGTCGCTGCAGATCCAGCCCAAGGTCGTCGACGCGGGCCACCACACCCGCCGCCTCATCCGCCTCACCGGGCTGGACGTCGAGGAGAACCAGGCGCGCCGGCTGCTCAACGACATGGACTCCTACGCCGCCGCGAACGACATGCAGGGCGAGGACGAGGAGGTCATCGCCCACACCTGGCTGTCGACCGTCTTCGAGCCGGTCGTCCGCGCGGTCCCGCCGACGCTGCGCGGCAAGCTGCAGCTGGCCGAGGTCTTCCACGAGGTGCTCCAGCACCGCTGGTACCTGTCCGAGAGCGCCGGGCACGACGTCGGCCTCGACCAGGCCGTCCGCAGCTACGTCGCCGACCAGCTGCCGCTGCGCCGCGACGAGAAGGCCGTGCTGGGCGGCGACGACACGGAGCCCATCCCGATCGTCACCTGACCGGGCTGCCCCTCTCGTTCCGCCACGACGGCACCCTGCGACGGTCTAGCCGACACAGGGTGCCGTTGCTGCGCGACGGTTCCGACGCAGGGTGCCGTTGCTACCGGACGGTTCGGACGGAGGGTGCCGTTGCGGCGGACCGCGGGGCCCGCGCGATAACCCGTCGACGGGCGCGTGACCGACGGCCTAGCCTCGGCGAGCCGTCGGGAGCGGCGTCGGCGACGGTCGTCGTGCGGTGTCCCGCGTGTCACCGGCGGCAGACCTCTGGCGGTCGGGCATGCGTTGCCTCGGGGTTCGACTCCCCACGGCCGCCGGTCGTCGGCCTGCCCTCCGGGGCAGGTGCACCGCGGCCCTGCGACCGTCCGGCACCGGTGGGCGGCCCCGCCGAGGAGCACCGGGTCGGCGGCCGGCGGCACCCCCGGTGCCCACCGGGAGCGGCACGGCACGGCACGGCACGGCACGGCACGCGAGCAGGCACACGACCCAGGAGGAGGACGGCATGGTCACGACGACGATCGACCCGGGGACGTTCGGCGTCCTGAGGGTAGACGGGGCGACGGTGGGAGTCCTGGCGCCGGGGCGGCACCGGCTGCCGATGGCGTGGCGGCCGTGGCGCCGGGACGTCGTCCGGGTGGACTCGCGCCGCTCGGTGGTCGTCGTGTCCGGCCAGGAGGTCGCCAGCGCCGACGTCCCGGGCATCAAGGTGTCCGCGGCGTTCACGTGGCAGGTCGTCGACCCGGTGCGCTACCTCGACGCGAGCGCCGACCCGGTCGACGAGGTGCGCCTGGCCGTCCAGGTCGCCGTCCGTGACTGGGCGGCCGCGTCCACCCTCGAGGAGCTGCTCGCGGGGCGGGGTGCGGCCGGCGCCCGCCTCGTGCCGGCGGTGCAGGCGGCGGGCCACGACGTCGGCGTGCAGGTGCGGGAGGTCGTGGTCCGCGACGTCGTCGTGCCGGTCGAGGTGCGGCGCGCAGCGGTCGCGGCGCTCACGGCGCAGCTCGAGGGCCGCGCCACCGTGGAGAGGGCGCGGGCCGAGACGGCGGCGCTCCGCTCGCTCGCCAACGCCGGCCGGCTCCTCGCGGACAACCCGGGACTGCTCCAGCTCCGGACCGTCGAGGCTGCGGCGAGCGGGGGCGCGAGCGTGGTCGTCCACCTCGGCACCCCGGTGCAGGGGCTCACGGCGAGCACCTGACCGCTGCCTCACACCCCGGTGTGTGGACGGCGAGCGGGCACTGGTGACCACCGGACCGGCGTGTCCCGGTCACCGGTTCCCGCTCACGGGAGGCTGAGGCCGGGCTCAGCGCTGCTGGGCCACCGCGTACAGCACGATCCCGGCGGCGACCCCGGCGTTGAGGGACTCCGTGGCGCCGCTCATCGGGATGGACACCACCGTGTCGCAGAGGTCGCGGACCAGGCGGGACAGGCCCTCGCCCTCGGAGCCGACGACCAGGCAGACGCCGGTGCCGACCACGTCGAGGTCGGGCAGCTGGACGTCGCCGCCGGCGTCGAGGCCGACGACCATGAGCCCGGCGTCCTTGTAGGCCTGCAGGGCACGGGCCAGGTTCGCGGCCCGGGCGACCGGCACGCGGACCGCGGCGCCGGCGCTGGACTTCCACGCCCCCGCCGTCATGCCGGCGCTGCGGCGGGACGGCACGACGACCCCGGTCGCGCCGAACGCGGCGGCCGAGCGGACGACAGCGCCGAGGTTGCGGGTGTCGGTGACGCCGTCGAGGGCGACCACGACGACGTCGCTGCGCTTGCGGCCCTGGAGCAGGTCGTCCGGGTGCGCGTACTCGTAGGCCGGGATCTGCAGCGCGACGCCCTGGTGGACGGCGCCGTCGGTGAGCCGGTCGAGGTCGCCCTTGCTCACGGGCAGGACGGACATGCCCTTGTCCGAGGCGGCGCGGACGGCGTCGCGGACGCGCGTGTCGTTGTCCAGGCCGTCCTGCAGGTACAGCGCGGTGGCGGGCACGCCGGCGACGAGCGCCTCCAGGACGGAGTTGCGGCCGGCCACGTACTCCGAGCCGGTCCCGGCGCGGCGGCGCTGCGTCCCGGGGCGCGTGGGCCGGGCGCCGGGGCGCGCGTCGCCGCCGGGGCGGGACTTCCGCATGCCGGCGACCGACCGGGCGTCGCGCTCAGCCTTCTCGGCCGCCTTCTGCGCGCCGATCTTGCGGTCGTTCGCGGGGTGCGACGGGCGGTCCTCCGCCTTGGGGGTCGGGCCGCGGCCCTCGAGCCCCTTGCGGCGCTGCCCGCCCGAGCCGACGCTCGGGCCCTTCTTGCCGCGGCGCACCGCGCCTCGTCGTCCGGCGTTGCCCGCCATCAGGTGTCTCCCTCGGTGCTCGTCGCCGGAGCAGTTCCGGCCAGGGACCAGCGTGCCCCCTCGGACGTGTCCTCGATGACCACGCCGACCGAGGCCAGGCGCTCGCGGACGGCGTCGGCGGTGGCGAAGTCGCGCGCGGCGCGGGCCGCGGCGCGCGCGTCGAGCTCCGCGGTGACCAGGGCGTCGAGCACCCCGGCGCTCCGGTCGGCGGCG
>NZ_JBBEOI010000139.1 GCF_037860755.1 Aquipuribacter hungaricus
CGGGCGCGCGACCGGACGGTGCACCGATCGCAGCGCCGGCACGCCCGCGTGCGTCTGCGGCGCCGCGTGGCCCTCGCGCTCTGCGTGGGGCTCGTCGTCCTCGGCCTGGGGGCGACCGGGCTCGGGACCTGGGTGCGCGCGCACCCGGAGGGCCGGACCCCGGTGCCGGTCGAGGCCGGGGTGCCGCTGCTGCTGCCCGAGCGCCCCGTGCTCGCCGGCGACCTCGTCCTGTACGGGGTGCGGACCCGCGGCGGGCCGCCGACCGCCTCCGAGCTGGGCTGCGAGGTGACCGACGCCGAGGGCCTGGTGCTGCCGGGGGCGCTGTCGTCGACGCGCGCTGCCGGTGAGGGCCGGGCCGTCGTCGACGGGCAGGGGCTGGTCCCGCTGCTCACCGTCGAGGCGGACAGCGGGTCGTCCCTGCTGTGCAGCTCGCCGCGGACGGTGCGTGCAGCACCGACCTACCTGCTGCCCGCCGACAGCGCGCGCGACCTGGTCCCGGTGGCCGCCTACTCCGCCGCGGCGGTCGCCCTGCCGTTCGGCCTGGCGCTGCTCGTGCTGCTGGGTCTGTACCGGCCCTGACCCGACCCGCAGCCCGACGGGCTCGCCGGCCCGGGGACAGCCGGCCCGCGGTCAGCGGGTGACGGGCAGGTCCGCCAGGACGGGGAACGTGCCCAGGCGCAGGTCCACGGTCGTGGTCGACGGGTCGAGCGCGGGGAAGCCCGCGCTGATCCGCGCCGGCTCGGGACCGATGACGCGGGGCAGGAACGAGCACTGGCACCACTGCCCGCCCTCGGCGGCCGTGATGGGCTGCAGCCGCTCCTGCGTCGTCGGGTCCACCAGGTCCATGTCCGTCGGGTACTCGGTGTTGCCGATCTCGCCGGTGATGAAGGTGCTGAGGCCGACCCCCACGGTCTCGGCCGCGGTCACCTGCATGGTGACGAGCGTGCCGGTGGGACCTGCGCGGACCTCGAGCACCTCCAGGGTGACCTCGGTCGGCTGCGGGCTGACCTCGAGCGTGGCCGCCGTGGTGCCGAGCGGCTCGATGGCGGCCAGCGCCTCGCCCTCGTCGAGCAGCCGCGCCGAGATCTCCTCGCTGCTCAGCTCGTCCCCGCCGCCGTCGTCCCCTCCGGACGGGGTCTCGGACGACGGTGCGGCCGCCTCGGTCGTGCTGTCGCCGTCCCCCGCGCCGGGGGTCTGGACCGTGCAGCCGCCCAGGGCCAGGGCCGCGAGCAGCGCGACGGCCGGAAGGACGCGCGACGTGCGCGCCGTGCTGGTCGAGGTGGTCCGGCTCACGGGGCGGCCTCCGTGGTCGGGGCGGGCACGTAGCTGACGGTGACGCGCCGGTTGGCCTGCTTGCCCTCCGGGGTCGAGTTGGGCTGCACCGGCTCGGCCTCGCCGCGGCCCTCGACCGACGGCTGGAGGCCGTCGACCTGCAGCAGCGGCAGCAGGACGTCCGCGACGGCCTGGGCGCGGCGCTGCGACAGGTCGAGGTTGTAGTCGGTGCCGGCGTCGCTGTCGGTGTGCCCGACGATGCCCAGCGGTCCGCCGGTCGCGTCGGCGGAGATGGTGGTGGCCAGCTCCTGCAGCCGGGCCACGGCCTCGGGACCCAGGTCCGCGCTGTCGACGGGGAACAGGACGTCCGCGGCCAGCTCGACCCGCACCTCCTCGGTCTCCTCGACGATGGTGGCGGAGCCGTCGACGGCTACCCGGGTGCTGGCCAGCGGGAAGATCGAGGCTTCCGGGGTGGCGTCCGCGCTGAGGAGCGAGGCGTCGACCTCGGGCCAGCCGTCGCCGAGGGCGATGGGCTCGTCCGCCGGCAGGGCCGGGGTGAGCGGACCCTCGCCCACGGGCACGTCGGTGATGGTGTGCCCGGTGCCGAGCGTGACGTCGACGGTCGTGGTGCTGGCGTCCAGCTCGGGGAACACCTGGAACATCACCCACATGGTGCCCGTCTCGTCCGGGGGGAACGCCGAGGCGGGGCTGCTGAGGTTGGTCTGGCCGTCCACCGTGCTGCCGTCGTACCCCGTGAGGCGTGCGGGGTCGCTGAGGACGGCGTACCCGGTCCAGTTGACGACGACCCAGCTGCGCACGGGCTGGTAGCTGCGCTTGCCGAGGGCGGCGTTGTTGACGCCCTCGGGGTCGCGCGTGCCCGCGGACCAGTACAGGACGGTGGCGCCGTCGACCCGCTGGACGCCGTGGACGGCAGCCGTGACCTGCGTGGGGGTGTCCGAGCCGTCGGCGGCCGGGTACTGGACGACCCCGTGGACCGGGACCTCGACGCCCTCGGCGGAGGTGAGCGTCTCGCCGGCCGGTCGCGGGCCCGTCGGGCCGTCGTCGGACGGGGCCGGCGAGGACGCGGTCGCGGCCCCGGCGGTGCCGACCAGGGCGACGGCCAGCAGCGCACCGCCGGTGCGGACAGCTCGACGGACCCCCGGTGCCCGTCGGGCGGCGTGGTTGTTGATCATGTGTGGACGACCCCCTCCGCGCAGGAGGCTAACCGACGGGTGGGGCTCAATCGATCAGCCGGGCCTCGGGCAGGTTGCCCACAGGCGGCACGGTGGCGTCCACGAACGAGAGGTCGTCCGTCTCCGGGTCCTGGTCGAACGTGAGCCGGAAGTCTGGGCACCTCAGCTCGACGGGGATCGGCTCGGGCGGCGGAGGAGGAGGCGGCGGCGGGGGCGCAGGCTCGCCGGGGACGGCGGGCGGCGGCGGCGGGGGCGTGGGCTCTGGGGTCTCGTCCGGCTCCTCGCGTGACCAGCGGCAGCCGCCGAACCGGATGCCCACCTCTGCGGTGGCCTCTGCGGACAGGGGACCGGCTGGGTCGTCGAGCGTGTCCATGGAGTCGACGGACACGTACACCTGACGGCCACCGGCGAGGCAGTCGGGTCTGGTGACAGTCACCTGGTTCGCGAGTGCGTTGTCCCTGACTGCCGTCTCCCAGGTCGGGCCGCAGCCAGCAAAGAGGTCTTCGGGGCTGTCGCGGTATCCCAGGCCGACCGACAGCGCACCGCGATCAAGGTCGAGGAAGAACTGCTCGGTGGCCGCCTCGGCCCCGGCCAGCGCGGCTGCGTCAGCGGCGTTCTGTGTGCGGGCGTCCAGGTCGGCGCCCTCCGCCAACGGCACGAGGACGACCGTGATCACGAGCGCCAGCCCCAGCAGGCACACGATGACGGCGGCGATGCCGGCCTGCCCGGCGTCCCCGCGCAGGCACGACCGGCCTCCACGGGACCGGCCCGGGTACGACCGCTCGAGGCGCGACCGTCCCGGGCGTGCCCGGTGTCGCCCGGGGCGCACGGCTCCCGTCATGACAGCTCCTCCGCTCATGCCGGACGACCGGGACCCGTGCGGGCCCCGGTCGTACGGGTGGTCCGTGGTGGTGCGGTGGTGGTGCTCAGCCCGCGAACATCTCCGACAGCGCCGTGGAGATGCGGCCACCCAGGTCGAGGCCGCTGACGGCGGTCACCAGCGCGGCGACGACGACGGCGATGACGAGCAGGATGCCGATGTACTCGAGCGAGCCCTGGCCGCGGTCGCCGGACAGGCGGGCGGTGGTGGCGGCGTGCATCTGGACGAGAGCGTTCTTCATGGTGACCTCCGAGGTGACCCGCTGCGGTGCCCCTGCGGCCCGCTGACAAGAGAGAACCTATGCCGGGTCCGCCGGTCCTGGCTGGGCCCGTGGGCCCAACCCCGGGCCCACCGTCAGGCCCATCCGGGGGACACCCGGACGGTGGACCGTCCGCTCAGGCCGGCCCGTCGAGCCACAGCGCGACCGCCTGGCTGCGGGTGGTGACACCGAGCCGGGCGAAGATGTGGTTGACGTGGTTCTTCACGGTCTTCTCGGACAGGAACAGCGTCGTCGCGATCTCGCGGTTGCCCAGCCCCCGGGCGATGAGGTCCATCACCTCGCGCTGCCGCTCGCTGAGGTCGTACACGTCGCGGTGGGCGTGCACCGGCGCCGCGGGGGCGCTGAGGGCCGTCATGGCCGCCGCCGAGAACACGCCCGAGCCCCGGTGGACGGCGAGCACGCTGGCGACGAGCTCGTCGGCGTCGAAGCTGCCGTGCACCAGGTACCCGCGCGCACCCGCCGCCAGCGCGGCACGCACCCGGTCGGACGTGTCGTCGAAGGTCGTCATGAGCACGGCCGCGGTCGGCGAGATGCGGCCGGCCGCCGTCACGCCGTCCATCACCGGCATGTTGACGTCCAGCAGCACGACGTCCGGAGCCAGGCGCGGGAGCAGCGTGCAGGCCTGCTGGCCGTTGGACGCCTCGCCCACCACCTCGATCCCGGGGCTCAGCCCCAGCAGCGCCACCACGCCCGAGCGCACGACGGCGTTGTCGTCCACGACCAGCACCCGGACCGCAGCGGCGCCCGCGTCGGGCGGCGAGGGTGCCGCGGGGGCCGTCACCGGTCGTCCCGGGAGCCGGCGGGAGCGGCGAGGAGCAGGTCGTCGTCCCCCGGTGCGGTCGGGACGTCGGCGGTGACGGTCGTGCCGCCCCCGGGGGTCTCCGTCAGGTCCAGCCGGCCGCCGAGCCCCTCGACCCGCTCGCGCATGCCCACCAGGCCGAAGTGCCCGCGTGCCGGTGCCGAGGCGGCCAGCCCGGCGTCGAGCCCCGGACCGGAGTCGCGGACGACGAGGAGCGCCCGGTCCGCCCCGTGGTCGAGGGTGACCTCCACCGGGCAGC
Organism: Aquipuribacter hungaricus; assembly: GCF_037860755.1. Lineage (NCBI taxonomy): Bacteria > Bacillati > Actinomycetota > Actinomycetes > Micrococcales > Intrasporangiaceae > Aquipuribacter > Aquipuribacter hungaricus. The sequence continues at coordinate 4,684 of NZ_JBBEOI010000139.1, forward strand.
CCGGGGCGTGCCGGTGGACGTTCTCCAGCGCCTCCGACAGCGTGGCGACGAGCTCGGCGACCAGGGTGCCCGAGGCCCGGTGGCCTGCCCCCTGCACCTGCAGGCGGGCCGCCCGGCCCGTGCTGTGCTCCCAGGTCCGGACGGCGCCCTCGACGGCGTCGGCCAGGCCGGTGGTCGGGTCGGCGGCGCGCATCGCCGACATGACCTGGCGCACGGACCGGACCGCCTCCCCGGCGGCGTCGGCGACCCGGCGCGCCTGGGTGTCCAGCCCCGCGTGGTCGCCGGCCATCCGGGGGAGCACCTGGGCGTGCAGCGCCACGCCCTGCAGCGACTTGCCGACCACGTCGTGCAGGTCGCGGGCCAGCCGGAGCCGCTCGTCGGCCGCGGCCGCCCGGGCCCGGGCCTCCACGAGCTGGACCACGGCGGCCTGCTCGGCCAGGGAGCTGGTGCGGACCGCCGCGCCGACCGCGGTGAACGAGACGAGGACGAGCGGCAGCCCGACGAGCACGAGGAAGGACGCCTCGGAGCCGCCCGGGGACTGCAGGACGGCCGCCAGGTAGCCGGAGACGAGGAGCACGGCGATCGGCCCGGACACCCGCACCGGCAGCAGCACCCCGACCAGCAGGGCGGAGCCCAGCCCGAGCAGCACCACGCCGGACGTGCCGCCGGACACCAGCAGGGAGCCCACGACCAGCAGCACGTCGACCAGCGCCACCAGGGGGTGGCGCTGGACGAAGGCCGTCCCCCGGCCCGTCAGCCCGAGGAAGCTCGTCACGGCGAGCACGCAGAACAGCACCGCGAGCCCGACGAAGACGGCGTGGTCGCCGCCCCCGGCCGCCAGCCGCGCGGCGAGCCCCACGGACACCATCGCGAGCACGACGAGCCGGAGCAGGAACGTCACGCGCAGGACGGACCCCGCCGTCCCCGTGCCGGCGGTCCCGGTGGACCCGCTCCGCCGCGCGGGCGGGCGCACCGCGCGCGCGACCGGAAGGCCAGGCACCCCGGTCACCGCAGCGTCCCGGTGAGGCTGTCGAGGTCGATGCCGGAGCCGATGTAGAAGCCCGCGAACATGAGCAGCACGGCCCCCGGGAGCAGCACCACCGATGTGACCAGCGTGACCCGCGGCGCGATCCGCGCCGCCTTCTGGCGCAGCCGCTGGGCGCTGCTGCGCCGCATGTCCTCGGCGATCTGGTTGAGCGTGGTGGCCAGCGGGGACCCGAGCTCCTCGGACTGCACGAACGCCGTGACGAACTGCGACAGCGCCTCGGAGTCGTTGCGGTCGCGCAGCCGCTCGAACGCCTGCCGGACCGCCGCGCCGTTGGCGATCTGGTTGAGCGTGAGGCTCATCTCGTCCGCGAGCGTGCCGCCGAAGCGCTGCGAGGTGCGCAGCAGCGCGGGGCGGAAGGCGACCCCGGCGGACACGGTGACGGCGAGCACGTCGAGGAAGTCGGGCAGGTCGGTGTCGAGCTGCTCCTGGCGCAGCCGCCGGGCCCGGGCGATGCCGGCCAGCGGCAGCACGAGGACCACCGCGGGCACGAGCAGGACGAAGAACCACTGCCCGTTGAGGAGGAACACCGGCACGACGGGGGCGAGGATCACCGTCCAGCGGCACATGGCGAGCAGGACGGTGTCCTCGGTGGCGCCGCCCGGGCGCCCCGCGAGCTCGATCGTCCGGCGCAGCCGTGCCCGCAGCGCCGGGCCCGCCAGGTTCCGGGCCAGCGGCAGCAGCGGGGCGGCCAGCCGGTCCAGCGGGCGGTCCTGCGTGACGGCGGCCCGCTGCTCGGCGCGCAGGAGCGCCAGGTCGCCCACGTCGAGCCCCTCGAGCGGGTCGGCGCGCAGCAGCCGCAGCCCCGCGACGAAGACGGCGAGGCAGGCGACGACGGCGAGGGCCGGCACCGCCGACACCAGCGCGGTCACACGTCCATCCGGGTCATCCGGCGGATGAGCAGGAAGCCCGCCGCGTAGAGCACGGCCGCACCGAGCAGGGCCACCTGGCCGACGAGCCGCTGCGTCATCTGCTCGACCGAGCCCGGGAACAGCACGTTGATGAGCAGCAGCAGCCCCACGCCGAGCGCGATGACGATGTACCCGGTGGCCACCGACTGGGCCAGCGTCGTGCGGATCTCGCGCCGGGTCTCCTTGCGGACCTCCAGCGTGCCGGCGATGTCGCGGAGCGCGGTGACCAGGGAGCCGCCGCTGCGGGCGCTGACCAGCAGCGTCGACAGCAGGACGCCCACCTCGCGCGACGGCAGCCGCTCCCGGATGCCGTCCAGCGCGGTCTCCAGGTCGTTGCCGAACGTCAGGCTGGTCGACACCCGCCGCAGCTCCTCGCGGGCGGGAGCGTCGAGCTCGTCGGCAGCCAGCGCGATGGCCGTCGGGATGGACAGGCCGGCGTTCGTGGCGTTGGCCAGCACCCGGGCGAGCTCGGGCATCTGCGCGATGAAGGCCTCGCGGCGGCGCTCGCGGGCGCGGGCCAGGTAGGCCCGCACGAGCAGGAAGCCGGCGAGCAGGCTGAGCACGCCCAGCGCCGGGGCCAGCGCGACCCACACCGTCGTCGCCAGGACGAGGGCGCCGCTCACGGCGACGACGAGCACGAGCAGCGGGCTGCGGCGCAGGCCGGCCAGGGCGAGCTCGCGCTCGAGCAGGCGGCCGAGACGCGTGCGCCGGAACGAGGCGTCGGCGCGGGCCCACCGCTCCCCCCGGTTAGGACCCTCGGTGTCCAGGACGGAGGCCATGGCCCGGCGGCGCGCCACCGGCGTCGCGACCAGCTCCCGGAGCGCCAGCACGAGGAACGCGACGGACAGCAGGCTGAGCGCGACGGTCAGGAGGACCACGGCACGGTCCCCCCGGTGTCGCCCTCGTCGTCGGCGACCGTCCAGCCCTCGGGCAGCGGCTCGCCCCGCTGCCGCAGCTTGAGGGCGAGGCCCCGGGGCACGGGGTGCTGGACGTACCGGCCGCGCCCGTCGCCGCCCTGCGGCTCGAAGTGCATGATCTGGGCGAGCCGGAACTCCTCGCGGCGGCGGGACACGAGCGAGTCGACCTGGACCGTGCGGCGCGTGCCGTCCGGCGCCCGCAGCAGCTGGACGACGACGTCGACCGCGGCGTTGACCTGGTCGCGGACCGCGTCGAACGGCAGCTCGACCTCGCTCATCGCCGCCAGGGTCTCCAGGCGGCTCAGGGCGTCCTCGGTGCTGTTGGCGTGGACCGTGGCCAGGGAGCCCTCGTGGCCGGTGTTCATGGCCTGGAGCATGTCCAGGGCCTCGCCTCCGCGGACCTCGCCGACGATGATCCGGTCGGGTCGCATGCGCAGGGAGTTGCGCACCAGGTCGCGGATGGTGACCGCGCCGCGGCCCTCGACGTTCGCGGGCCGGGTCTCCAGGCGCACGGTGTGCTCCTGCTCGAGGACCAGCTCGGCGGCGTCCTCGACGGTGACGATCCGCTCGTGGCCGGGCACGAACGACGACAGCGCGTTGAGCATGGTCGTCTTCCCCGACGCCGTGCCGCCGGAGACGATGATGTTGAGCCGGGCCCGCACGCACGCGGCCAGCAGCCGGGCGGTCGGCTCGTCGACGCTGCCGAAGCGGAGCAGGTCCTCCATCCCCAGCGCGGCCGGGAACAGCCGGATGGTGACGGTGGGGCCGTTGAGCGCCAGCGGCGGGAGGACGACGTTGACGCGGGCGCCGCGGGGCAGCCGGCCGTCGGCGGGCAGGCGGGCGTCCACCATCGGGCTGGACTCGTCGACCCGGCGGTTCACCGTGGAGACGATCCGGTCGATGGTCTGCAGCAGCTGGTCGTCGTTGGTGAAGCCGGAGGGGATGCGCTCCAGCCGGCCGAAGCGCTCGACGTAGATCGTGTCGTGGCCGTTGATCATGATCTCGCTGACCGACGGGTCCGCGAGCAGCGGCTCGAGCACGCCGAGGCCGACCGACTCGTCGACGACGCGGCGCACGAGCCGGTTGCGCTCGCGGGTGGTGAGGATGACGCCCTCGCGGGACACCAGGTGCGCGAGGACCCGCTCCAGCCGGAGCCGCCGCTGGGCCACCTCGAGCCGGCCGAGCTCGTGGAGGTCGACCTCCTCCAGCAGCAGCCGCTTGAACCGGGTGACCAGCTGCTCGTCGGTGCCCGCGGTGAGCGCGCTCTGCCGGGGGCCGCGGTCGACGCCGAAGCCTTCGTAGGACCTCACGGCATCACGAGCTCGCGCGTCACGGTGTGGTCGGGGAGGACGGACAGACCCGGGACCGTGACCTCGACGCGCACGGTGTCGCCCCCTGTCGCGACCACGACCTGGTCCTTCATCGGGCCAGGGAGGCTGTCCCTGGCTGCGACCCCTGCAGCGCCCGTCCCGTCGAGGCTGTAGGCCCGGGCGGCGGCACGCACCGCCTGGTCGGTCGCCGTCACGGTCCACAGCGTCGCGGCCACCTCGAAGGTGAGGGCGACCGCGAGCGCGAGGACCGGGAGCATCCCGACGAGCTCGAGGGAGACCGAGCCCCGGTCCCCGCCGCGCCGACGGGCCCTCACGGCTGCTCCACCACGACGTCACGGTCGGTCGTCAGGCTCGTCGGCACGCCCGGCAGCATGGCGGGCAGGAACGGCACGTCCATCCGGACCGTCACGCGGTCGCCGGACGCGTCCACGTCGGTCCCCGAGGCGAAGAAGCCATGGACGGCCGCGCGGGCGGCGACCCCGGCGTCGCCCTCGTCGCCCGTGACGGCGTACTCGCGTCCCGCCGCCTGCGAGGCGTGCCCCTGCATGACCGACGTGATGGCGAACATCCCGACGTACCAGGCGACGGAGACGAGCAGCGCGACCACCGGCAGGACCGCGATCGTCTCGATAGACACCGACCCGCGGTCGCCTCGCAGGGCGCGCCGCCGACCCCCGGGCGCCGCGGCCGGGAGGGCGGCGGGCGCCGCGGCCGGG
>NZ_JBBEOI010000140.1 GCF_037860755.1 Aquipuribacter hungaricus
GCTGCCGCCGCGGCGGGTGCCGCGGCGGGCGGTCCCGCTGCCGGAGGTGCCGGGACGGGCCGTGCTCACCCGAGCTCGGGGGCCCCGGCGGCGTCGGCGAGCCACTCGGACTGGAGCGCGTCCAGCGTGCCGTCGGCCTCGAGGGAGTCCACGGCCTGGCTCACGCAGTCCGTCAGCGGGCTGTCGAGGTCGAGCACGGCGCCGAACTGCTCGGCGTCGCCGCTGGCCGGCAGCTGGCCGACGATGACGCCGGCGTCCAGCTGGGCGGCCGTGGCGTAGAACGCGGACGGCAGGTCCAGGACGATGGCGTCGACCTGGCCGCTGGCCAGGGCGTTGACGGCGTCCTCGTTGCTGTTGAAGACCTGGGGCTGCATGGTCGGCCCGACGGCCTCGACGACCGCGTCCAGGCTCGTGGTCCCGACCTGCGCGCCGAACAGCAGCTCGCCCATCTGGTCCAGCGACGTCATGTCCGCGGCGAGGCTGCCCTCGACCGTGACGACGGCCTGGCGGACGTCGTAGTACGGGCTGGAGAAGTCGACGGCCTGGCGGCGCTCCTCGGTGATCGAGAACTGGTTGAGGGCGACGTCGAAGTCCTTGGGGCCCGGGGCGATGGCGGCGTCGAACGGCACCCGCACCCACTCCACCGACCCGTCGTCGTAGCCGAGCCTCTCCGCGACCGCGTAGGCCACGGCGGACTCGTAGCCCTGCTCGTTGGTCGGGTCGTCGTCGACGACCCACGGCTCGAAGGCGGGCTCGGAGGTGGCGAAGGTGAGCACGCCCTCGGACAGGGTCTCCAGCGAGGCCGGCTCGCAGCCCGCGATCCCGGCGCCGGCCGCACCGGTCGCCTCGGCGGTGGCGTCACCGGTGGCCTCGCCCGTCGCGTCCCCGGTGGCCTCCTCGGTCGGCCCGCCGGTGGCCTCGGTGGGGGTCTCCGCGGCAGGCGCGGCCGGGTCGGACCCGCCGCCGCAGGCGGACAGCGCGAGCACGAGGGTGCCGACGGTGACGAGGGGCAGGCGGGAGCGGCTCACGGGCGGTCCTCCGACGGGGCAGGGGCGGCGGCGCCGGGTGCGCCGAGCGCCTCACATGGTCGCAGGTGGAGCCCGGTGCGCCCGGCAGGTCCCACGCGCCGTCCTCCCTCCGGGCGCTCCGTACCGCCCCGGGCAGCCCCGTGCGGTGCTCCCGGCGGCCTGACGGGCGGCCGGGCCCGGAGGTAGGGTCGCGGGGTCAGCGAGGCGTCGACGACGACGCCCTGTAGAGGTGAGGACGCGGTGGCGCACTACCGCACCATGGGACACGTGCCGCACAAGCGGCACACGCAGCACCGGGACCCGGACGGCCGGCTCTACCGCGAGGAGCTGATGGGGGAGGAGGGCTTCTCCTCGGACTCCTCGCTGCTCTACCACGTCGGTGTGCCCTCGGCCCTGGTCGACGCCCGCACCTGGGAGCTGCCCGACGGCACCACGACGCCGAACACCCCGCTCCTGCCGCGGCACCTGCGCCTGCACGACCTCGCCGACCCGGCGGCGGCCGGCGACGTCGACGCGGTCCGCGGCCGTCGGCTGGTGCTCGGCAACGCCGACGTCCGGATCAGCTACGTCGTGGCGGGCGCGGACTCCCCGCTGTACCGCAACGCGGTCGGGGACGAGTGCGTGTACGTCGAGCGCGGCGCGGCCCGCGTGGAGACCGTGTTCGGCCACCTCGACGTCCGGGAGGGCCACTTCGTCGTCGTGCCGCGGGGCACCACCCACCGCTGGCTGCCCGTCGACGTCGCCACCGCCGGGCCGCTGCGGGCCTACTGCATCGAGTCGAGCAGCCACGTCGCCCCGCCCCGGCGCTACCTCAGCCGGTACGGCCAGCTGCTCGAGCACGCCCCGTACTGCGAGCGCGACCTCGTGGGGCCCACCGCCCCGGAGGTGCGCGACGGGACCGACGTCGAGGTCTACGTCAAGCACCGGGGGGCCGGGCCCGGCGGCCTGGCCGGCACGGTCCACGTCACCCCGGCGCACCCGTTCGACGTCGTCGGCTGGGACGGCTGCCTGTACCCGTACGCGTTCCACGTGTCCGACTTCGAGCCGGTCACGGGCCGGGTGCACCAGCCGCCGCCCGTCCACCAGGTCTTCGAGGCGGGGGGCTTCGTGGTCTGCGCCTTCGTCCCCCGCAAGGTGGACTACCACCCGCTGGCCGTCCCGGTGCCGTACTACCACTCCAACGTGGACTCCGACGAGATCATGTTCTACGTCGACGGCGACTACGAGGCGCGGAAGGGCTCGGGCATCGGGAAGGGGTCGGTGACCGTGCACCCCGGCGGGCACAGCCACGGCCCGCAGCCCGCGGCGGTCGAGGCCTCGCTCGGCGCGGAGCGCTTCGACGAGCTCGCGGTCATGGTCGACACGTTCCGCCCGCTGGAGCTCGGCGAGGCGGCCCTGGCCAGCGACGACGGCGCCTACGCCTGGACCTGGTCCGGCCGGGGGCCGCAGCGGTGAGCGCCGTGGCCCGCCCGGAGCCCCCCGAGCCCCCCGCGGTCGCGCCGGTGCCCGACCCCGCGACCCGCTCGGTCGTCGTCGGCGTCCCCCCGGTCCTGCTCGGCGGCCTGCTCGACGACGCCGCCACCTTCCCGCCCGGCAACGCGTCGGTGGACGACGCGGTGCAGGCCCGCGAGATGCACGCCGCGGCCTGGTTCGCGGAGCTGCTCGGTCCCGTCGTCGTCCGCGCGGACCGGGTGGACGCGCTCGTCGACGCCCTCTCCTCGACCGGGGTCGCGGAGCGGATGGTCGCCCCGCTGCCGGTCACCGTCACGGTCCCGCAGGGGCTGACCGGCGTCGGCGACGCCGTGCGCGCGGCCCGGCGGAGCGTGCTGCGCGCGGTGTCCTACGAGGTGCCGCTGGGTGCCGGGGACGCCGACGCCGAGGTGCTGCGCACGGTGCGGATGCTCGTCCCCGCGCAGGCGCACGTCCACGTGGAGCTGTCCGGGCACGTCGACGCGGCGGCGGCCCTGCCGGAGCTCGCCCGCGCCGGCGTCCGCGCCAAGCTCCGCACCGGGGGCACGTCGGCGTCCGCCTTCCCGCCGGTGGGGCAGGTGGCCCGCTTCGTCGCCGCGGCGGTCGCCGCGCGGGTGCCGTTCAAGGCCACCGCCGGCCTGCACAACGCGCTGCGCCACCGCGACGAGGACACCGGGTGGGTCCACCACGGCTTCCTCAACCTGATGGCAGCCACGGCGGCCGCGCAGCACGGGGCCGACCTCGCCGCGGTCGAGCGGCTGGTCGCCGCCACGGACCCCGGGCCGGTGCTGGAGGTGCTGCAGGCGCTGGACCACGCGGGCGCCGTCGCGGTGCGGCACGCGTTCACCGGGTTCGGCACCTGCTCCACCGTGGAGCCGGTCGAGGACCTCGCCGGGCTCGGGCTGCTCGCCCGCCCCGGGTCGGGGGCGTGAGCCCGGCAGCTCCCGGCGCCGGCACGGTCCTCGACGGGGTCCCCGCCGGGGCGTTCGGGCCGCAGACCCAGGCGCACGGGGTCGTCGACCGGCCGGGGGAGCGGCCCCGGGTGGGCGTGCGGCTGCACGACGCGGTGCTCGACGTCGGGCGGGCCGCCCGGCGCGACGGGCTCGACCTGGCCGACGCGCTGTCGGAGCCGACCCTGGACGCGTTCATGGCCCTCGGCCCGGCCGCGTGGGCGCAGGAGCGGGAGTGGCTGGACGCGCTCCTGCCGTCCCTCGACCCCGCCGACGAGCTGCTGGTCCCCCTCGGTCAGGTCGGGCTGCGGCTGCCGTTCACGGTGGCCGACTACGTCGACTTCTACGCCAGCAGGGAGCACGCCTCGAACCTGGGCGCGCTGTTCCGCCCCGGCCAGCCGCCGCTGCCGGCCGCCTGGACCCACCTGCCCGTCGGCTACCACGGCCGCGCCGGGACGGTCGTGGTCAGCGGCACCGGGGTGCGCCGCCCGGTGGGCCAGGTCCGCCCGCCCGGGTCCGCGGCGCCGGAGGTGGTCGCCTCCCGCCGCCTCGACATCGAGGCCGAGGTCGGCTTCGTCGTGGGGATCGGCTCGGTGCAGGGCGAGCCCGTCCCGCTGTCCGCCTTCGCCGACCACGTGTTCGGCGTCTGCCTGGTCGACGACTGGTCCGCCCGCGACCTGCAGGCGTGGGAGTACGTGCCGCTCGGCCCGTTCCTCGGCAAGAGCTTCGCCACCTCGGTGTCCGCGTGGGTGACCCCCCTGTCGTCGCTGGCCGCCGCCCGGGTGCCGGCCCCGCCGCGCGAGCACCCGGTGCAGGCCTACCTCGACGACACCGACCACCCGTGGGGCCTCGACCTGCGCCTCGGCGTCACGCTGCAGGGCCACCACGTGTCCTCCCCGCCCTTCGCCGGGATGTACTGGACGGCGGCGCAGCAGCTGGCGCACCTCACGGTCGCCGGGGCGTCGCTGCGGACGGGGGACCTGTTCGCCTCCGGCACGGTGAGCGGTCCGGGCAGGCACCAGCGCGGCTCCCTCATCGAGCTGACCTGGGGCGGCGCGGAGCCGCTCGTGCTGCCCGACGGGACGACCCGCACCTTCCTCGAGGACGGCGACGAGGTCGTCGTCACCGCGTGGGCGCCGGGCCCGGACGAGGAGCACCCGGTCGGCCTGGGCGAGGTGCGCGGGCGGGTGCTGCCGGCGCGGCCCCTGCCCTGAGGACCGGCGGCGTCGCGGTGCGCCCGGTCCTGACCCTGGTCGCAGGCGTCCGGGTGGTGGCAAGCGGTTGCGGCGCCCGCCTGCAGCACCGACCCTGGCCGGGTGCTGCCCCTCGCCAACATCGTGCCGCTGTCCGACGACGGCTGGCTGACCGTGCTGTGGGTGACGGTCGGCGCGTGCGTGCTGTGGATCGCCGGCGTGGTGGTCGTCAGCCGCCACCACTACGTCACCAGCCCCGGCCAGGGCGTGCAGCGCAAGCCCCCGGGCGAGCCCGGCACCGCGAAGATCCTCACGGTGCGGACCCTGCTCGTCCTCGCGGTCGGGCTGGCCGCGGTCGTGCTCGTGGTCTTCCTCGTCGGTCGCGCCGGCGACCTGCTCGCCTGACCCGTGGCCCTGCTGCCGCAGGAGGACGACGTCCTCGGCGGCCGGGGCGGTAGCGTCCCGGCCGTGCCCGACGTCCCCGACGCGCCCCACGACGTCTTCGGGTCCGGCGAGGTGGCCCGCGACCTCGCCGCCGTCGACTGGGCCGCCACCCCGCTCGGGGAGCCGCGGACCTGGCCCGTGCCGCTGGCCTCCATGGTCCGCGTCCTGCTGTCCTCGCGGTTCTCGATGTGGATGGCGTGGGGGCCGGAGCTCACGTTCTTCTGCAACGACGCCTACCGGCGCGACACGCTGGGCAGCAAGTACCCGTGGGCGCTCGGCCGGCCGGCGAGCGAGGTGTGGGCCGAGATCTGGCCGGACATCGAGGGCCGGATCGAGCACGTCATGAGGACCCGCGAGGCCACGTGGGACGAGGCGCTCATGCTGTTCCTCGAGCGCAGCGGGTACCGCGAGGAGACCTACCACACGTTCTCCTACTCGCCGCTGGCCGACGACGACGGTGCCGTCGCCGGGATGCTGTGCGTGGTCAGCGAGGACACCGAGCGCGTCGTCGGGGCCCGCCGCATGGCGCTGGTCCGCGACCTGGGCGCCGGGCTCACCGCCCCCCGCGCGCAGCAGGAGGTCCTCGACGTCGTGCGGCGCGAGCTCGGCGCGGCCGACGCGCTGCTGCCGTTCACGCTGGTCTACCTGCTCGAGCCCACGGGCGAGGCGGTGCTCGCCGCGAGCACGGGCCTCGCGCTGCCGCACGACGCGGCGCCGCCGGTCATCGCCGCGGACGGGCCGTCGCCGTGGCCCCGGGAGGCGGTGCTGCGGGGCGAGACGGCGGTCGTCGACGACCTGGACCTGCGCTTCCCCGACCTTCCCACCGGCGGCCGGGACGCCGGTCCCCGCCAGGCGCTCGTCGTGCCCTTCCGCCAGCAGGACGAGACCCGCCCGCTGGGCTTCCTCGTCGCCGGGCTCACCCGGTACCGCCCCCTCGACGACGACCACCGCGGCTTCGTCGAGCTCGTCGCCGGCCAGGTCGCCGCGTCGCTGGCCGGCGTCCGCGCCCACGAGCAGGAGCGGCTGCGCGCCGAGCGCCTGCTCGAGCTCGACCGTGCCAAGACGGACTTCTTCACCAACGTCAGCCACGAGTTCCGGACCCCGCTCACCCTCATGCTCGGCCCGGCGGAGGACGCCCTCACCGACACCGAGGAGGAGCTCGGGCCCCGCCAGCGCGAGCGCGTCGAGGTGGTGCGCCGCAACGGCGAACGGCTGCTCAAGCTCGTCGACACCCTCCTGGACTTCTCCCGCCTGGAGTCCGGGACCGTCCAGGCGCAGTTCGAGCCGGCGGACCTCACGGCGGCCACCGCGGAGCTCGCCGAGACGTTCCGCACCGCGGTGGAGCGGGTCGGGCTGTCGTACACGGTGTCGTGCGAGCAGCTGCCCGGCCCGGTCTGGGTGGACCGCGAGATGTGGGCCAAGGTCGTGCTCAACCTGCTGTCGAACGCGCTGAAGTTCACCTTCGACGGCGGCATCGACGTGCGGCTGGAGGCCGCGGCCGACGGGGCCCGGCTCACGGTCACCGACACCGGGACCGGCATCGAGCCGGAGCAGCAGGTCCGGCTGTTCGAGCGGTTCGCCCGGGTGGCGGGGGCGCGGTCGCGCAGCCTCGAGGGCTCCGGCATCGGTCTGGCCCTGGTGCAGGACCTGGCGGGCGTGCACGGCGGCACCGTGGCGCTGGACAGCGAGCCCGGGCGCGGCAGCTCGTTCACCGTCACCGTGCCGTGGGGCCGGGACCACCTGCCGGCGGAGCAGGTGCTCGAGGCCCCGTCGGGCGGCGGCCAGGGCGGCCGCGGCCCGCGCGGCTACCTCGCCGAGGCGTCCCGCTGGCTCGTCGACACCCCCACCGGGCCGGGGTCGACGCCCGCGCCCGGGACCGACCGTCCCCGCGTCCTCGTCGTGGACGACAACGCGGACATGCGCGAGTACGTCACCCGCCTGCTGGCGGTGGACCACGAGGTGCTCGTCGCCGCCGACGGCCGCACCGCGCTGGAGATCGCCCGCCGCGACTCCCCGGACCTCGTGCTCAGCGACGTGATGATGCCCGGGCTGGACGGCGTGGGGCTCATGGCGGCCCTGCGCGAGGACGCGCGTACCGCCCACGTGCCGGTGGTGCTCGTGTCCGCCCGTGCCGGCGAGGACGAGACCGTGCGCGGCCTGGAGGCGGGGGCGGACGACTACCTGGCCAAGCCGTTCTCCAGCCGTGAGCTGCGGGCCCGGGTCCGCGCCAACCTCGAGCTGGACCGGGTCCGCCGCACCCGCCGCGAGCTGGAGCAGATGCAGGCGCTGCTGGACCAGGCCCAGCGCCTGGCGCGGGTCGGCAGCTGGGAGGTCGACGTCGCGACCGGCGCCATCACCGCCTCGACGGAGTTCGTCCGCCAGGCCGACCTCACCGAGGAGGAGGTGGCCGCCCGCGGCTTCGACGAGGCCTTCGCCGACCGCGTCCACCCCGACGACCGTCCTGCCGTCGAGGCGGCGCTGGCCCGTGCGGTCGAGCACGGAGAGCCGGTGGACTACCTCGTCCGGCTCATCGACCGCGACGGCGGCGTCCGCACCTTCCGCACCCTCGGCGAGCTCGAGCGGGACGCCGAGGGCCGCCCGCTGCGCCTGCGCGGGAGCAACCAGGACGTCACCGAGCAGCTGCTGGCCGAGGAGGCGCGCGCGGCGGTGGCCGCGGCGACCGAGGCCGCCGGGCGCGAGCACCGCATCGCCGACGAGCTGCAGCGCTCCCTGCTGCCCGAGGACGACGTGCAGGCCGAGGAGCTGTCCGTCGCGTCGTTCTACAGCGCCGGCGCCGAGGGCACCCAGGTCGGCGGGGACTGGTACGACGTCATCGGCCTGGGCGGCGGCCGGACGGCGCTGGTCGTCGGCGACGTCATGGGCCGGGGGGTCCGGGCGGCTGCCGTCATGGGTCAGCTCCGCTCCGCCGTGCGCGCCTTCGCCCGGCTCGACCTGCCGCCCTCGCAGGTCCTGGAGTACCTCGACGGCGTGGTCCGCGACCTCGGCGACGACCAGATCGTCACCTGCCTGTACGGCGTCTACGACCCCTACGACGCGACGCTGACCCTGGCCAACGCGGGGCACCTGCCGCCGCTGGTGCGCCGCCCGGGCGGGACGGTCGAGCGGCTCGAGCACTCCCAGGGCCCGCCGCTGGGCACGGTCGTGGCCGCCGTCAGCGACGTCCACGTCACCCTCGAGTCCGACGCCGTCCTCGTCCTCTACACCGACGGGCTCGTCGAGGACCGCAGCAGCGACATCGACGACGGGATCGACGCGCTCAGCGCGCTGGTCGCGGCCCTGCCGGAGGGGCTGGACCGGGACACCCCGGCGCATCTGGTCCGCGCCCTGCTGCCCGGCGGCTCCGACGACGACGTCGCGGTGCTCATGGCGCAGGTGCAGGGCGGGGAGCCGGCACCCACCCTGGCGCTCACCGTCGACGACGAGCCGGCCGGCATCCCGCGCGCCCGGCGCGAGGTCGGCGCCGCGCTCACGGCCTGGGGCGTGGAGCAGGACGTCTGCGAGACGGTCCTGCTCCTGCTGTCCGAGCTGGTGACCAACGCGCTGGTCCACGGCCGGCCGCCGGTGCACGTGCGGGTGCGGCGCGGTCCGACCGCCCTCGCCCTGGAGGTCCACGACAGCGCGCAGACCATGCCGCGGCGCGGCGACCCGGACGACAGCGACGAGCACGGCCGGGGCCTGCAGCTGGTGTCGGCGATGTCGGCCCGGTGGGGGACGCGGCCGACCATGGTCGGCAAGGCCGTGTGGTGCACGGTGCCCCTGGGCTGAGGGCCGGTGTCGGACCCGCCTCCTAGCGTCGGCCCATGACGCTGAGGCTGGCCGAGCTCACCCCCGAGAACCTGCCCGCGGCCGTCCGGCTGCGCCTCGCGCCCGGGCAGGAGCGGTTCGTCGCGCCGGTGGTCGAGTCGGTCGCGGAGGCCTACGTCACCCCGACGGCGTGGCCGCGGGTCGTCCTGGACGACGACGAGGTGGTCGGCTTCGTCATGGCGAACTTCGACCCCGACCACGAGCTGCCCGAGTTCCGCGCCGGGGTGTGGCGCCTGTCCGTGGCCGCGGGGGCGCAGGGGCGGGGCGTCGGCAGGTTCGCCGTGGACCAGGTCGCGGCCGAGGCCCGGCGGCGGGGCGTCCGGCGGATCACCGTGCTGTGGGAGCAGGGCGAGGGCGGGCCCGAGGGGTTCTACCTCCGGCTGGGGTTCGTGGTCACCGGCGAGCTGTCCGGCGAGACCGTCGGCACGCTGGAGCTGGGGTAGCGGCGGCGGGCGCGCGCCCGTCCCAGCTCCCAGCGCCACCGGTGCCACCGCTCGACGACGGGCCGGACGGAGCGCCCGCGCCGCCAGGCGGCGAAGACCCGCAGCAGCCGCGGGTCCGGCGGCGCGGCCCCGTCCCGGGGGGCGAGCTCGCCGAGCAGCCGGGTGAC
>NZ_JBBEOI010000141.1 GCF_037860755.1 Aquipuribacter hungaricus
GTGTCGTCGGCCCGCGCGGGCGGGGCCCGGTCGCGCGCCGCGGTGGTCCTGCCGGCGGCGGCCGAGCCGCTGCCCCCGGTCGAGGCGTCGGCGACCTTCGACGCGGTGCGCGGCATCACCCCGTTCCGGACGCCGTCGCGGGACTTCTACCGGATCGATACCGCGCTCGTCGTGCCGTCCCTCACGACCGCCGACTGGTCGCTCCGCATCACGGGGCTCGTCGAGCGCGAGGTCGAGCTCGGCTGGGACGACGTCCTCGCCCGCAGCCTCGTCGAGCGCTGGACCACGCTGAGCTGCGTCTCCAACCCCGTCGGCGGGGACCTCGTCGGCAACGCGCTGTGGCGCGGCGTGCGCACCGCCGACCTGCTCGCCGAGGCGGGCCCGCTGCCCGGCGCCGACATGGTGCTCTCGCGCAGCGTGGACGGCTGGACCGCCGGCACCCCGGTCGAGGCGCTCACCGACGACCGCGGCTCGATGCTCGCCGTGGGGATGGACGGCCAGCCGCTGCCGGTCGAGCACGGCTTCCCGGCCCGGCTCGTCGTCCCCGGCCTGTACGGCTACGTCTCGGCGACCAAGTGGGTCGTCGAGATGCAGCTCACCCGCTTCGCCAACGCGCAGGGCTACTGGACGCCCCGCGGCTGGTCGGCGCTGGGCCCGGTGAAGATCTCCTCCCGCATCGACGTGCCCGGCGGCACGGTGCCCGCGGGACCGACGGTCGTGGCCGGCGTGGCGTGGGCGATGGACGTCGGCGTCGACGCGGTCCAGGTGCGCGTCGACGGCGGGCCGTGGGCCGAGGCCGACCTGTCCGACGCCGGCACCAGCAGCACGTGGCGGCAGTGGCGCTGGGAGTGGGACGCGACGCCCGGCACCCACGAGCTGCAGGTGCGCGCGGTCGACGCGGCCGGCGAGGTGCAGCCGGAGGAGCCCGCGGCCCCCGCCCCCGACGGCGCGCAGGGCTACGACCGGGTCGAGGTCGTCGTCGAGGGGTAGGGCCCGCTCCAGAGCACGGTGCCGCCCGGAGGGAGGCCGCCGCTCAGAGGACGGTGAGCGTGACGGCCCAGCAGCCGCAGGCCCAGAGCACGCTGGCGAACGTGCCGATCATGAAGCGCTCCGGCGCGGCCGGGACCTTGAGCTCGCCGAACCGGCCCAGCCCCTTGACGGCGAGGACGACGGCGATCCCCTCGGGGCTGGCCGCCGCGAGGGTGCCGAACGTGGCGACCCGCTCGAGCACCCCGAGCGTCGCCCCGCCGCGCAGCAGGCCCGGCGCGGACAGCGTGGCCAGCGGCGGCCGGGCGGGCCGGGAGGTGGTGACGTCGAGCGACACCGTCTGCAGGTCCATCCCCTCCGCCGCGCGGGCCGCCGCGGGGTCCGCCAGGCGGAGCACCCCGGTCGCGAACGGCGAGCCGCCCGTGGCCGCGGCGAGCAGGAGCGCGGCGACCGCCGCGACGAGCGCGACGCCGTCGAGCGGGGCGGCGGCCAGGCCCACCAGCCCGGCGGCGACCAGGGGGACCAGGAGCGCGGACACGACGACGGCGCCGAGCCACGGCGGGCCCGTGACGATGCCCGGCCGCAGCGAGAACGGCAGGAGGACCGAGCAGCCGACGGCGAGGGCGGTCAGGAGGACGAGGAGGACCGCGACCAGCACGGGGTCGGTGCTCACCCGGCCCGCCGCGGCGACGGGGCCCGGTCGCCGAGGTCCTGGCCGGCCCGTGACGAGGCGGCGTCGGCCTGCTCGAGCAGGCGGACCACGACGGCGACGGCCTCGCTGTGCTGGCGGAACAGCGCCGCGCCCAGCCGCTGGCCCACGGCCTGGCGGGTGACGCCGAGGGTGCGGGCCGCGTCGGTCTGGGTGGACCCGCCGCGGACCAGGGCGATGGCCTCGCGCGCCTCCTCGCTCCAGCGCAGCGCCACCGTCAGGGCCAGCGCGAGGACCGCGTCGGCGTCGCGGACGGTGGCCGCCGCGTCGTCGGGCAGCCCGCCCGGGACGAGACAGACGTGGTGGTGCCGCTCCTTCGCGGTCTCCACCGCCTCGCGGGCGGCGGTGTAGGCAGGTCCGCGGCCCGCCCGCGTCGAGGCGGGCAGCGGCAGCTCGACCGGCCCGACGCCGAGGCCCACCGACCAGCGGCCGTCGGCGACCAGCGCCTCGAGGGCGGCGACGGCGCGCACGGCGTCACCGGGCACGCCCTGCAGCTCGTCGCCCGCGGTCCGCTCGAACCCCCGCAGCGGGTCCGGCACGACGCGGCCGAGCAGCGCCAGACCGTCCCCGACCAGGTCGGAGCCGCTCCTGCTGCCCCTCTGGTCGGCCGTGAGCACGATCACAGGGGAAGGCTAGGGGCTGGCGCCCCCGCGGGCCATGGTCCTGCGGGACCGGGGCAGGGGGGCTCGCTGCCCACCCGGGCGCCGGCGTCGGCGACCACGCGTGCGGGAGGCGGGACTCGAACCCGCACGCCCAGGGGCACAGGATCCTAAGTCCTGCGTGTCTGCCAGTTCCACCACTCCCGCGCCCGGCCAGCCTAGGACGCGGCGGCCCTCACCAGGTGAGGTCGGGCCGCCCCGCCGCGGCCGCGCGGAACCACGCCGAGGAGGCCGGGCGCCACAGCAGCACGAGGCCAGCGACGACCAGCGCCGCCATGACCGCGCTGAGCAGCCACTCGAGCAGGTCCGTGGGCGCGAGCAGCCCGGACACCAGCGTCACGCCGTTGAGGGCGGCCAGGACCGTGCCCACGACGCGGCCGCTGCCCCGGTCGAAGAGCCGCGCGAACAGCAGCCACAGCCCGGCCGTGACGACCGTGACCACGAGGACCACGCCGAGGAAGACGTCGCCCGCCAGGTCGGCGAACGACGCGGGGTCCAGGCCGGAGGTCGTGGCGGCCTCGTCGAGGTCCGCCGCCGCCCCGGCCAGCAGGTCGTCGGCGGCGACGGCGGCGTGCACGCCCTGCAGCACGGCGACGACCGCCCCGGCGAGCATGACCTGGCCGAGCCGGACGACCGCCGGCGGCCGCGGCGCACGTTCCAGGTCCGACGGCTGCCCGGCGTACGGCTGCCCGGCGTACGGCATCCCGGGGGACGGCTGCCCGGCGGACGGCTGCTGCCCGGGGACGTGCTGCCACGGCTGCGGTGGCTGGCCGGGCGTGCGGTACGGGTCGTCGTCCTGGCTCACGGTGGTCCCCCGGGGATGTCGGCGTGCAGGCCAGTGTGCCGTGCGCTCAGGCGTCCACGCCGAGCTGCCGGCGCAGCATCGCCACGTGGCCCGTCGCCTTGACGCCGTAGCGCGCCCAGGTGACCACGCCGTCGGGGCCGACGACCACGGTCGAGCGCAGGACGCCGGTCACGGTCTTGCCGTACAGCTTCTTCTCGCCCCACGCGCCCCAGGCGGTCATCGTCGACCGGTCGGGGTCGGAGAGCAGCGGGTAGGGGACCGCGTCGCGCCCGGCGAAGGCGCGCAGCCGCTCGACCGGGTCGGGGGAGACCCCGAGCACGTCGTAGCCGGCCGCGCCCAGCGAGGCCAGGTTGTCGCGGAAGTCGCAGGCCTGCGTCGTGCACCCCGGCGTCATCGCGGCGGGGTAGAAGTACACGACGACGCTGCGGCCGTCCCCCCGGGCCAGCAGGTCCGCCAGCGACACGGTCGAGCCGTCGGCGGCGGGGAGGACGAGGTCGGGGGCCCGGTCGCCGGGCTGCAGCTGCGACACGGTCGTAGTTTCGCATTGCGCCCCGGACGGGGCGAGGTCACCATCGTCGGGCGGCCCCGTGCCGTACCCCCCTGCGCCCCACCGCACCACCTGTGACGAGGAGCATCCCTGTGCACGTGCCCGACGGCTTCCTGGACCTGTCCACCTCCCTGGCGACGGGTGCCGCCTCCGTCGGCGTCGTCGCCGTCTCCCTGCGCCGTGCCCGCGCCGAGCTGGCCGAGTCCACGGCCGCCGCCCCGATGGCCGGCCTGGTGTCCGCCTTCGTCTTCGCGGTGCAGATGCTCAACTTCCCCGTCGGCATCGGCACCTCCGGCCACCTCATGGGCGGTGCGCTCGCGGCCGCGCTCGTCGGCCCCTGGACGGCGGTCATCTGCCTGGCGGTGGTGGTGTCGTTGCAGGCCCTGCTGTTCGCCGACGGCGGGGTCTCCGCGCTCGGCACCAACGTGTTCCTCATCGGCATCGTCACCGTCGTCGTGGGCTACCTGGTCTCCCGCGCCGTCATGGCCGTCCTGCCGGGCCGGGCGTCCTCCGCCGTGCCCGCCGCGGCCGTCGGCGCCCTGGTGTCGGTCCCCGCGACCGCGCTGGTCTTCGTCGGCCTCTACGCCGTCGGCGGGGCCGCCGAGCTCGACCTCGGCCAGCTGACCGCGTTCATGCTCACCTGGCACGTCGCCATCGGCGTCGGCGAGGCCGTCATCACGGGGCTCACCGTCGGCGCGGTCGTCGCGACCCGCCCCGACCTGGTGCGGCTGGCCCGGAGGTACCGCACGAACCTGGTCGTCACGTCCGCCGACGGGCAGAGCCGCGAGGTCACCGCGACCCCGGTCGCCGACGGGGTCCGCCGGATCGGGCTGGGCTGGGTCGCCGGTGCGCTCGGCGTCTGCCTGGTCCTGGCCGGCGGCGTGTCGTCGTGGGCCAGCGCGAACCCCGACGGCCTGGAGTACGTCGCGGACCGGATGGGCTTCCTCGGCACGGCCGAGGACTCCGCGGCCTCCGGCAGCCCGTTCGGCGACTACGCCGTGGCCGGCATCGACAACCCGTACCTGGCGACCGGGCTGGCCGGGGTGGTCGGCGTCCTCGTCGCCCTCGGCATCGCCCTGCTCGTCGCCCGTCTCGTCCGCCCCTCCTCCGCCCCGCGGGACGACCGCACGAGCGAGAAGGTCTGAGTGGGCGCGGGCCACGCCCACGGCGCCTCCTCCCGCAGCGTCTCCGACGGGCTCTACCTGCACGGCCACACCCCGCTGCACCGCCTGCCGGCCGAGGTGAAGATCGTCGGGCTGCTCGCCTTCGTCGTCACCGTGGTGGCGACCCCGCGCGAGCAGGCCTGGGCGTTCGGCGTCTACGCGCTCCTGCTCGTCGGGCTCCTCGTCCTCACCCGGGTGCCGGCGCGCACGGTGCTGCGCCGGATGCTCATCGAGGTGCCGTTCCTCGTCTTCGCCGTGCTGCTGCCCTTCGTCGCGCTCGGGGAGCGGGTCGACGTCCTCGGGCTGTCGCTGTCCGTCGACGGCCTGCTCGGCGGCTTCAACATCCTCGCCAAGGGCAGCCTCGGCGTGGTCGCGGCGATCCTGCTGTCGGCCACGACGACCCCGCGCGACCTCGTCGTGGGGCTGCAGCGCCTGCGGGTGCCCGGCCTGTTCGTGACGATCCTGTCGTTCATGGTCCGCTACCTCGACGTGGTCGTGGACGACATGCGCCGGATGGCGCTGGCCCGTGCGGCCCGCGGCTTCCAGGCCCGCCACCTGGGCCACGTGCCCGTCGTCGCCAAGGCGGCCGGCGCGCTGTTCATCCGCTCCTACGAGCGGGGCGAACGGGTGCACCTGGCGATGGTCAGCCGCGGTTTCACCGGGACCATGCCGCAGCTCGGTGCCCCCGCCTCGCGCCCGGGCCAGTGGGCGGCGCTCGCCGGTGCCTGGTCCGTGGTGGCCGCGGTCGCCGTGGCCGCGGTCGTGGCCGGCGAGCAGACCGCCTGGCTCGTGGTGGCAGGGTGAGCGCGTGACCCCGCAGCCGCACGAGCCGGGCCTGCCCGCCCCCCGGGACGGGGCGGCGGCCGTGCCCGCCCTGGAGCTGCGCGAGGTGGCCTTCGCCTACCCCGACGGCCACCAGGCCCTGTTCGGCGTGGACCTCGTCGTCCCGGCCGGGCAGCGGCTGGCCGTCCTCGGCCCCAACGGCGCGGGCAAGACGACCCTGCTGCTGCACCTCAACGGCATCCTCGGCCGGGCGGCCGGCTCCAACGCGGTCGGCGAGGTGCTCGTCGGCGGGATCGCGGTGGCCAAGGACACCCTCGGCGAGGTCCGCCGCGCGGTCGGCCTGGTCTTCCAGGACCCCGACGACCAGCTGTTCATGCCCACCGTCCGCGACGACGTCGCCTTCGGCCCCACCAACCTGGGGCTGCGCGGCGCCGAGCTGGACGCCCGCGTCGACGAGGCGCTCGACGCGGTCGGGATGCGCGAGTTCGCCGCGCGGCCGCCGCACCACCTGTCCTTCGGCCAGCGCCGCCGGGTGGCCGTGGCCACGGTGCTCGCGATGCGCTGCCAGGTGCTGGTCCTCGACGAGCCGTCGAGCAACCTGGACCCGGCCAGCCGGCGCGAGCTGCTCGACGTGCTCGCCGCGCTCCCGGTCACCGTGGTCGTCGTCACCCACGACCTGCCCTTCGCCCTCGAGCTGTGCGAGCGCAGCGTCGTCCTGGACGCGGGCCGCATCGCCCACGACGGGCCCACCCTGGACGTGCTCCAGGACCCGGACCTGCTCGCCCGGCACCGGCTGGAGCTGCCGGTCGGCTTCGACCCCGCGGCCGTGGTGCCGCGGGGACGCACGGGCGCCGCCACGTCGTTACCGTGAGCCCCATGAGCAGCACCGAGCCCTCCCCGTTCCCGCCCTCCGCCCCGAGGCCGCCCGTGCTGTCCGGCGACCCCGACGCGCTCCAGGCGGCGATCCAGGCGCGCCGCGCCCACCTGTCGGGGACGCTCGACGAGCTCGCCCAGCGGGTCAAGCCCGCCAACCTCGCCGCGGACGCCAAGGAGGAGGCCGTCGACCGGGCCCGCCGCGCCGTCACCGACGAGCAGGGCAACCTGCTGTACGAGCGCGTGGCGGCCGTCGCCGGCGCCGTGGTGGCCGTCGTCGTCGCCCTCGTCGTGGCCCGGCACCGGTCCCGGTGACCCCTCCCGGGCAGGCTCCCGCCGGCCTGCTGCCGGCGCGGGGGCGCGCCGCCCGGGTGCCGCGGGGCGTCGTCCCGGAGGAGCCCGGGCCCGGCCAGACGTCGGTGTGGGACCACCCCCGCCCGCCGCTGCTCGTCCGCGACCCCCGCACGGTCGTCGTCACCTTCGGCGCCGAGGTGTGCCGGACCTCGGCCGCGCTCACGGTCCTCGAGACCTCCCACCCGCCGACCTGGTACCTGCCCGTGACGGCGTTCGCGCCCGGGGTGCTGCGTCCCGCGGCGGGCGGCTCGGTGTGCGAGTGGAAGGGCCGCGCGGCCTACCTCGACCTCGTCGCCCCGGACGGCCGGGTCGCCGCCTCCGCCGCCTGGACCTACCCGGACCCGACGCCCGCGTTCGCGGCGCTGGCCGGGCACGTGGCCCTGTACGCCTCCGCCGCCGACGAGATCACCGTCGCGGGCGAGGTCGTCCGGCCGCAGCCCGGCGGGTTCTACGGCGGCTGGGTGACCGACGACGTGGTGGGCCCGTTCAAGGGCGGGCCCGGGAGCGCGGGCTGGTGAGCGGCACGTCCGGCACCTCCGGCACCTCTGTCACGACCCCCGACGACGGCCGGCTGCCGGTGCGCATGCTCCACGACCGCCTGCTCGTCCGCGCCGAGAGCGACGGGGAACGGCGCTCCGGCGGCGGGCTCGTCATCCCCGCCACCGCGACCATGGGCCGCCGGCTCGCCTGGGCCGAGGTCGTCGCCACCGGGCAGCACGTGCGCCAGGTCGAGGTCGGCGACCGGGTCCTCTACGACCCGGAGGACAAGGCCGAGGTGGAGCTCCACGCGGCCAGCTACGTCGTGCTGCGCGAGCGCGACCTGCACGCGGTCGCCGCGCCGCGGGTGCCGGACGGCGGGACCGGCCTGTACCTGTGAGCGCCCCGCCCGCGCCCCGGCGCAACGCCCGCTTCACCGAGGTCGACGCCGACGGCCCGCTGCCCTGGCACATGGTCGCCGCGGTGCCGCGCATCCTGTCCGACGCCCTGCCGTTCCTCGAGGAGACCGCCGCGCGCTACGGCGACGTGGTGCCGTTCCCGATGAACGGCCGCCCGGCGGTCCTCGTCGACGGCCCCGCGGGGGTGCGGCGGGTGCTGCAGGACAACCACCGCGGCTACGGCAAGGAGACCATCCAGTACACCTCGCTGGCCCTGGTCACCGGTGCCGGGCTGCTCACCACCGACGGCGAGGTGTGGCGGGCGCACCGCCGCGCGGTCCAGCCCGCGTTCCACCGCGACACCCTCGCCCACGTCGCGGCGGAGTCCGTGCGCGCCGCGGGGCTCGTCCGCGAGGAGTGGGACGCCGCCCCCGGCCGGGTGGTCGACGTCGACGACGTCCTCATGCGCGCCACGCTGCACGTGGTCGGCCGGACCCTGTTCGGGGCGGACCTGGTGGACGGCGGCGCGGCCGAGGGCCACCGCCTCGTGGGCGCGGTGCACGAGGCGCTGGAGGTCGTCATGCGGCGCGCCACCCGGCCGTGGACGGCGCCGCCCGGCGTCCCCACGCCGACCGCCCGCCGCCTCACCCGCTCCCGCGCCACCCTCGACGAGGCGTGCGCGGCGATGGTCCGCTCGCGCCGGGCCCAGCGGGAGCCGGGCCACGACGTGCTCGGGCTGCTGCTGGCCTCCGGGATGACCGACGGCGAGGTCCGCGACGAGCTCGTCACCCTCGTCATCGCCGGGCACGAGACGGTCGCCGCCAGCCTCACGTGGACGCTGCGCCTGCTCGCCGAGCACCCCGAGGTCGTCGCCCGGGTGCACGCCGAGCTCGACGCGGTGCTGGGCGACGGGACCCCCGGCAGCGCTCCCGACGGCACTCCCGGCAGTGCGCCCGGCGGCACCCCCGGTGGGACCTCGGGCGGCACCCCCGGCGGCACGCGGTCGGTCACCTGGCAGGACGTCGCCCGGCTGCCGGTCGTGCGGGCCGTCGTCGACGAGGGGCTGCGGCTCTACCCGCCGGCCTGGGTCATCACCCGGCGGGCGCTGGCCGACGACGTCGTCGACGGGGTCCCGCTGCCCGCGGGGACGCTCGTCATCCTGTCGCCGTGGGTGCACCACCGCCGGGCGGACCTGTGGCCGGACCCCACCCGGTTCGACGTCGACCGGTGGCTGGGGGAGCCCGCCGGGGGGCGGCGCGAGGGGTACATCCCCTTCGGGGCCGGCCCTCGGCTGTGCATCGGCCGCGACTTCGCCGTCGTCGAGTCGGTCGTCGTGCTGGCCGAGCTGCTCCGGGACCGCACCGTGGCCCCGGCCGGGCCGCGCCCCGGCGTCGTCGCGTCGGTGACGCTGCGCCCGCGCGGGGGCATGCACCTGGCCGCGCGCCCCCGTCGTCCGGTGCCGCCGCGCCCCTAGCCTCGACCGGGTGACGACCACGCAGGAGCGGACCGCCCCCCGTCCCGCGGGGGAGGACGCGCCCGCCGCCCCGCTGCACCGGGGCCCGCTCGTCGCGGCCGGGGTGGTCCTGCTGCTGTGGGTGGTGTGGCTGCTGGTGCCCGAGGCGGCCAAGGTCGACCTGCTCGGGGCACCCGACCCCGGGGCCGGGGTCGACGCCCCGGCCGGAGCGCCCGGCGAGGGCACGGTGGCCGAGGGCGCGGAGGCCGAGGGTGCCGAGGGCGCCGGCGGCGCAGCC
>NZ_JBBEOI010000142.1 GCF_037860755.1 Aquipuribacter hungaricus
CGCCGCGCTCGCCGCCACGCTGCTCGCCGCCGCGCTGCTCGCCACCGCGACCACGACCGCCCTCACGGCCACCGTCGCGGCTGCCGCCCTCGTCGCGGCGGGCACGCTTCGGGGCGCCCTCGATGTCCTCGACCTGCTCGGCCTCCAGGCCGGCGCGGGTGCGCGAGGCGCGGGGGAGCCGGCCGGTCGTCCCCTCGGGGATGAGCAGGTCGGTGAACAGGTGCGGGGACGTGGAGTACGTCTCGACCGGCTCGTCGAAGGGGATGCCGATCTCGCGGGCGATGACGGTCCAGCGGACGGTGTCCGCCCACTCGACGAAGGTCACGGCCGTGCCCGCGGCGCCGGCGCGGCCGGTGCGGCCGATCCGGTGGATGTAGGTCTTGGCGTCGTCGGGGCACTCGTAGTTGACGACGTGCGTGACGTCCTCGACGTCGATGCCGCGCGCGGCGACGTCGGTGGCGATGAGGACGTCGACCTTGCCGTTGCGGAACGCACGCAGCGCCTGCTCGCGGGCGCCCTGGCCCAGGTCGCCGTGGATCGGCGCGGCGGCGAACCCGCGGGCCACCAGGTCGTCGGCGACCTTGGAGGCGTTGCGGCGGGTCCGCGTGAAGACGATGGTCAGGCCGCGGCCCTCGGACTGCAGCAGGCGCGCGAGGCACTCGATGCGGTCCATCGGGTGCGTCCGGTACGCGAACTGCTTGACGAGCTTGACGGTGGCGCCGTCGTCGTCGGGGTCGTGCGCGCGGATGTGGGTCGGCTGCGTCATGTACGCCCGGGCGAGC
Source organism: Aquipuribacter hungaricus (assembly GCF_037860755.1). Classification (NCBI taxonomy): domain Bacteria; kingdom Bacillati; phylum Actinomycetota; class Actinomycetes; order Micrococcales; family Intrasporangiaceae; genus Aquipuribacter; species Aquipuribacter hungaricus. Next base: position 783 of record NZ_JBBEOI010000142.1, read on the forward strand.
GAGACCACGGCGGACGGCATCGTCGCGCTGAACAGCATGGTCTGGCGGCCGGCGGGGGTGCGGGACAGCAGCCGCTCGACGTCGGGCAGGAAGCCCAGGTCGAGCATCTCGTCGGCCTCGTCGAGCACCACGGCGCGGCAGTGCGACAGGTCGAGGTGGCCCTGGTTGGCCAGGTCGATGAGGCGGCCGGGGGTCCCGACGACGATCTCGACACCGGCACGCAGCGCCTCGATCTGCGGCTCGTAGGCGCGCCCGCCGAAGATGACGGTGACGCGCACGGGCAGGCGCTTGGCCGCGGTCGTCAGGTCCTCGGCGACCTGCAGCGCGAGCTCGCGCGTCGGCGCGACGACGAGGGCCTGCGGCCTGCCGGGCGCCTCGAGCTCCTCGAAGCCGGGCATGCCGGGGCCGACGACGCGCTGCACGAGCGGGATGCCGAAGCCGAGCGTCTTGCCCGTGCCCGTCTTGGCCTGGCCGATGATGTCGGCCCCCTGCAGGGCGACCGGCAGCGTCATGGCCTGGATCGGGAACGGATGGGTGATCCCGGCGCCGGCGAGGGCCGCGGAGATCTCGGGCTGGACGCCGAAGTCGGCGAAGGTCTGGTCAGTCACTATGGCCCGCATCCTAGCCAAGGACGGGGCCGGTGCTGGCCGGGGCGGCGGCTAGGGTGCCCGCATGGCCCCGCACGCGCCCGTCGTCGACCTCCTGGGCGCCCTGGCGTACGGCGAGCTGACCGCCTTCAGCAGGCTCGCCGGCGACGCCGAGCTGGCCCCCAGCCTGGCCGACAAGGTGGCGCTGGCGCAGGTTGCGGCCACCGAGTTCCGCCACTACGAGGCCCTCGCCCGGCGCATCTCCGGGCTCGGCGCGCAGCCGCAGGAGGCGATGGCGCCGTTCGTCGCCCCCGTCGACGCCTTCCACGACCGCACGGCGCCGAACGACTGGCTCGAGGGGCTGGTCAAGGCCTACGTGGGAGACGGGATCGCCACCGACTTCTACCGGGAGATCTCCGCGTTCGTCGACGCCGAGACCCGCGACCTGGTGCACCTCGTGCTCGAGGACGCCGGCCACACCGAGGTCGTCGCCGGCGCGGTGCGGGCGGCCGTCGACCGGGACCCTCGCCTCGCCGGCCGGCTCGCGCTGTGGGCCCGCCGCCTGGTCGGCGAGGCGCTCAGCCAGGCGCAGCGGGTCGCCGTCGACCGCGACGGGCTGGCGGCGCTGCTCGTCGGGACCGAGGACCAGCCCGGCGCCGACCTGGCCGAGATCGGCCACATGTTCGCCCGGATCATGGACCGCCACGGCGAGCGCATGAAGGTGCTCGGCCTCGCTGCCTGAGCGCGCCGCTGCCCGGGCGTGCCGCATCCTGTGCGCCCCCGGACGCAGAGGACCGCCCCGACCACCGGTGGTGGAGGGGCGGTCCGGGTGGTGCTGGTGCCGGTCCTGGTGGGCCGGTGGGGCTCAGGCCTGCGGGGCGCCCACGGTGCCGAAGCCGATCTTGCGGACCTCGGTCGGCCCGGTCTCGACGTAGGCCAGGGCCTCGGTCGGGACGAAGACGCGACGGCCCTTCTCGTCGACGAGCTCCAGGACGCCGCCCGCGGCGACGGCGGCAGAGACCGCCTCGGCGATCTGCTCGGACGTCTGCGACGACTCGAGGAACAGCTCGCGCCCGGCGTTGCGCACGCCGATCTTGACCTCCACGGTGCCTCCCTGACTGTGGTGTGGGCGCTCTCGCGCCCGGGGGTGCCCGCCGCGGCGGCGGGGCTTCGGTGCTCGTGACGAGACTAACCGAGCCCCTCCGGCACCTGTTCCGGCCTCTGCCCAGGGCGGAACCCGGTCCCGGGCGGGAGCCTCAGGCGCCGTGCTTGGGGAAGCCTCGGATGCCGCGCCAGGACAGCGAGAAGACGAGCCGGGCGGCGTCCTCGCGCGGGATCGGCCGGCCGTTGCTCAGCCACCACCGCGCGGTCACCTGCGCCTGGCCGACCAGCGCGATGCCGAGCATGCGGGCCTCGTGCTCGGGCAGGCCGGTGTCCTCGGCGATGACGACGCTGATCGGCTCCGCGCACGCGGCGGTCATCCGGGCGACCCGGTCGGCGACGAGCGGCTCCGACGTGAGGTCGGACTCGAAGACCAGCCGGAACGCCTCGCCGTCGGTGTCGACGAAGGAGAAGAACGCCGCGGTGACGCCGGCGACGCGCTGCTTGTTGTCCTCGGTGACGGTGAGGGCCTGCCGCACGGCGTCGACGAGGGCGTCGACGTGCCGGTCCAGCACCGCCAGGTACAGCTCGAGCTTGCCCGGGAAGTGCTGGTAGAGCACCGGCTTGGAGACACCGGCGCGGTCGGCGATCTCGTCCATCGCGGTGGCGTGGTAGCCGGAGGCGACGAACACCTCCTCGGCCGCGCGGAGCAGCTGCTGGCGCCGTGCGGGCCGCGACAGGCGGGTCCCCCGGACGGTGTCCGCGGAGGGGGCCGCGGCGGCGCTGGTCATCACGGCGAGGGTACCGGCGGGAACAGCCCCGGGGCGGGAGGGGTTCTCCCGCTGACCGCCGCCCCGCCGTCGAGGAGACGCCCCGTGAGCCTGCCCCCGCTCGTCGAGCCCGCCGAGGCGCTGACCGTGGACGAGGTCCGCCGGTTCAGCCGCCACATCATCATCCCGGACGTCGGCATGGTCGGTCAGCGGCGGCTGAAGAACGCGCGGGTGCTCGTCGTCGGCGCCGGGGGCCTCGGCAGCCCCGCCCTGCTGTACCTGGCCGCGGCGGGCGTCGGCACCCTCGGCATCGTCGACTTCGACGTCGTCGACGAGTCCAACCTGCAGCGGCAGGTCATCCACGGCCAGTCCGACGTCGGGCGGCCCAAGGCGCAGTCGGCCCGGGACTCCGTGCTCGAGGTCAACCCCGGGGTGCAGGTCCGGCTCCACGAGCAGCGGCTGGACTCCTCCAACGCCCTGGAGGTGCTCGGCGGCTACGACCTGGTGCTCGACGGGACCGACAACTTCGCGACCCGGTACCTCGTCAACGATGCCTGCGTCCTGCTCGGCATCCCGTACGTGTGGGGGTCGATCTACCGCTTCGAGGGCCAGGTGAGCGTGTTCTGGGCCGACCCGCCCGCCGGGCCCGACGGCACCACCGCCGAGGGGGTCCACTACCGCGACCTGTACCCCGAGCCGCCGCCGCCCGGCATGGTCCCCAGCTGCGCCGAGGGTGGCGTCCTCGGCGTGCTGTGCGCGTCCATCGGCTCCGTCATGGTCAACGAGGCCGTCAAGCTGCTCACGGGGATCGGCGACACCCTGCTCGGCCGGCTGCTCGTGTTCGACGCCCTGGAGATGAGCTGGCGCGAGGTGAGGGTGCGCAAGGACCCGCACGGCGCCCCGGTCACCGGGCTCGTCGACTACGACGCGTTCTGCGGCGTGGTGTCCGAGGACGCCTCCGACGCCGTGCGCGGCTCGACCATCTCCGTCCTCGAGCTCAGGGACCGGCTGGAGGCCCGCGAGCGCGGCGAGGACGACTTCCTGCTCGTCGACGTCCGGGAGCCCGACGAGGCCGACATCGTCAGCATCCCCGGCGCGGTGCTGGTCCCCAAGGGCGAGTTCCTGTCGGGGGCGGCGCTGGAGCGGCTGCCCGCCGACCGGCCGGTCGTCCTGCACTGCAAGGCCGGCACCCGCTCGGCGGAGGTGCTGGCGGTCCTCAAGGGCGCCGGCTTCTCCGACGCCGTGCACGTGGGGGGCGGGGTGCTCGCCTGGGTCGACCAGGTCGAGCCCCACAAGGCCACGTACTGACGGGTCCGTCCGTGGCGCGCCGCCCCTCGGTGGCGCGCCGCCCGCCTAGGGGCGGGCCGTCCGGTCGGGCCGGGAGTCCGGGGGCCCGTACTGGCTGTCACCGGTGTGGATGCTGATCCCACCGACGGTGGTGGAGGCGGAGATGCTTCGCTCCGCGTCGTCGTCGTCGGGCAGGGACACCCCGACCTCGCCGACCGTCACGGACGTCCGCATGTCGTAGGCGGTGCCGTCGTCGGGGACGCCCACGTCGATCCCGCCCGTCGTGGCCGTGAGCCGGACCTCCCGCGGGGGCTCGACGAAGGACAGGGCGATGCCGCCCGTGGTGACGTCGACCCCGACGTCCTGGGACCGGGTGTCCTCCAGCAGCACCCCGCCGGCGGTGACGGACACGTCGACGTCGCCGGCCAGCCCGCTGCCGCGCAGGCCGCCGGTGACGATGTCCACCACGACGTCCAGGTCGGGGTCGACGACGAGGTCGTAGCCGACGTCGCAGCGGCGCGGCCAGCCGGTGTCCGGGCAGGTCGCGCGCAGGACGAGCTCGTCGCCGTCGCGGACGGTCGTCAGCTCGGCCTCCTGGAACGCGGTGGTCACCTCGGTCGACCCGCGGACCGTCCCGGCGGGGGCGTCCTCGGTCTCCAGGTTGACCCCGCCGGTGACGCCCTCGATGCGCAGCGTGCGCACGCCCGTCTCGTCGACCCGCTCGGTGACGTCCCGGGTCGACGCCTCGACGACCAGGCCGGCGACCGCTGCGCCGACGACGCCGAGCACCGTGAGCACGCCGAGCACCGCGAGGACCCCGGCCCACCACGGCACGGGCGGGCGGCTGCCGGGGGGCGGCGCGACCGCGGTGGCGCCGCCGGGCTGCTGGGGCGGCGGGCCGTCGGTGCCGCCGCCGGAGGGGACCTGCCCGTACGGGACCTGCCCGTACGGGGTCTGCCCGTACCGACTTTGCCCGTACGGGGTCTGCCCGTACGGCGCCTGCCCGTAGGGGGCCTGGCCGTACGGGGCGGGCGGCTGGACGGTCATGGTCGTCTCCGGTCTGGACGGGGCGGCGGGCGGCTCGGGCGGCTGTGCGGCTGGTCGGCGGTGCGGCGGGTCGCTGGTGCGGTGGTGCTGGCGTCGCGGGTGGGGCTGGTCAGTCGACGTGGTCGAGGTAGCGCAGGACCGCCAGGACGCGGCGGTGGTCGTCGCCCGCCGGGGGCAGGTCGAGCTTGGTGAACAGGTTCGACACGTGCTTCTCGACCGCGCCCTCGGTGACGAACAGGGCGGCCGCGATGCCGGAGTTGGAGCGGCCCTCGGCCATGAGCCGGAGCACGTCGTGCTCGCGCGGGGTGAGCGTGGACAGCGGGTCCTCGCGGCGGGCCCGCGCGAACAGCTGCGACACCACCTCCGGGTCCAGGGCGGTCCCGCCCGCGGCGACCCGCTGCATCGCCTCGAGGAAGTCGCCGACGTCCGCGACCCGGTCCTTGAGCAGGTAGCCGACGCCCTTGGCCCGCCCGGCGAGCAGCTCCGAGGCGTAGTTCTCCTCGACGTACTGGCTGAGCACGACCACGGCCACGTCCGGGTACTGCTGGCGGACGACGAGCGCCGCGCGGACGCCTTCGTCGGTGAACGTCGGCGGCATCCGGACGTCCGTGAGGACCATGTCCGGGGCGTGCTGGGCGACGGCGGCCAGGAAGGACTCGGCGTCCCCGGTCGCGGCCACGACGTCGAAGCCGTTCTCGGTGAGCAGCCGCACCAGGCCCTCCCGCAGCAGGACGCTGTCCTCGGCGAGCACCAGGCGGGGACGGCGGGGCTGCACCTGGCCCTCGGGCCCGTCCGCGGGGCGGTCCTGGGGGTGGCTCACGGGCTGGGTCGCGGGGTGGCTCACGGGGTCCCTCCGGTCGTCGTCATCGGTGCGGTCACGGCGGTGCCCGTGCTCGTGGAGCCCTGGCTCGTGGCGGCGGCAGGTGCCGCCGGGGGAGCGGCGCGGCCGGCGGACGGGCCGGCGGTGCCGGGCCCAGCCTGGGCGGGGGTGGTCCCCGCGGCCCCGGCCAGGGGCAGGCGGACGGTGAGCACGGTCGGCCCGCCCGGGGGCGAGGACACGAGGACCTCGCCGTCCACGGCACGGACCCGGTCGCGCAGGCCCGTCAGCCCCGTGCCCTGGCGCGGGTCGGCGCCGCCGTGCCCGTCGTCGGTGACGGTCGCCTCGAGCACCTCGCGGCCGTCGACGAGCCGGGTGGACACGTCGACCCGGGCCGACGCGGCACCGGAGTGCTTGGCGACGTTGGTGAGCGCCTCGGACACCGAGAAGTAGGCGATGGCCTCCAGCCGGGCCTGGGGGCGCGGGCCCGGGCGGACGTTGACCGACACGGGGACGGGCGAGCGGGCCGCGAGCGCGGACAGGGCGGCGTCGAGGCCGCGGTCGGTGAGGACCGGGGGGTGGATGCCGCGGGCCACGCGGCGCAGGTCGGCGACGGCCTCCTTGGCGGAGGAGTGCGCGCGGTCCAGCAGCTCCTCGACCCCGCCGGGGTCGGTGCGCAGCCGCTGCCGGGCCATGCCCAGGTCCATGGCGATAGCGACCAGTCGCTGCTGGGGCCCGTCGTGCAGGTCGCGCTCGATCCGGCGGCGCTCGGCCTCGACGGAGTCGATGGCCCGCTCCCGGGTCTCGGTGAGGGTGTCCACCCGGGCGCTGAGCTCGGCGACGCGGGCCGCGGGGTCGGAGCTGATGCTGAGCCGGGCCAGCGCCACGTCGACCCGGCCGAACAGCCAGGCGAGGAACGGCAGCACGAGCAGCAGGGCGACGCCGGCGACCGCGGCGGGCCACAGCAGCGCCTCCGGCACGGCGAGGCCGGCGACGACGGTCCCCTCGGGCAGGGCGGGGGCGAACAGCGCGACGACGCCCAGCAGGAGCAGGCCAGTGACCAGCAGGCCGCCGGTGAGGCCCCACAGCGAGACGAGCGTGAGGTACAGCAGGGCGCGCCACGGCCGGGGGTCCAGGAGCACCCGGCGCCACGCGGGCAGGTGGCGGGGACGGCGCTCCATCGGCGGCACCCAGGTCCCGAGGAACACCGCGATCCGCCACCGCTCCGCGCCGACCATGCAGAAGGCGACAGCGAGCATGACCGCGAGGAACGGCAGGCCGACGAGCAGGGCGCCGGTGAGGGCCGTCCCGACGACGGACAGCACGACCGCGAGGAACACGCCGGCGAGCAGCAGGTCCAGCACCAGGTGGACCAGGGCGCCCCAGCCGCGCAGCCACGTGGACGCCAGGGCGCGCCGCCGGCGGCCGGGCTCTGCAGGGGGTGCGGTGGTCATGGCACGACCGTAGGAGCCGCGGGCCGGTGCCGGCAGTGGCGCGACCACGCCGACCCGTGCGGGGGACAACCCCCCGCCCGGCCCGGGCGGGCCGGTCCCGGCGCAGGTGCAGCTGTGGGCCGGTGCCCCTGGTGCGTGGTCCGACCGGGTCCGGGCGTCGGGGCCGGTCCGGTTGTGTCCGCGGCTGCGGGCATCCTGTGGGCGTGGACGAGGCGACCCTGACGGAGTACGAGGAGGCGGTGCTGGACGTCGTCGACTCCGTGCCGCCCGGCCGCGTCACCACGTACGGCCGGGTCGCCTCCTTGCTGGCCGGGGCGGGCCTCGGGGGCAGCGCCCGCACGGTCGGCAGCGTCATGTCCTCGCACGGTGCTGCGGTGGCCTGGTGGCGGGTGTGCCCGGTGAGCGGGGCCGCGCCCGCCCACCCGGCCGAGGCGGTGCGCCGCTGGGCGGACGAGGGGACGCCGCTGCGCCGCGCCGACCCCCGGGACCCCTCGGCCGTGCGCGTGGACCTGGCCTCTGCCCTGTCCGAGCTGCACCTGCCCGGCTGGCTGGCCGGGCGGTGACCGCGTCCCCCGGGGTGCGCGCGTCCGGCGCGCACGTCCTGTCCGCTGTTCCGGGTGCGCCTGCGGGGCTGCCTGCCGAGCTCGTCCCCGTCGTCGGGCAGGCGGGGCGGCAGGTGGTGCTCGGCGGCCCGTCGACGGGCAAGACGACCGCCCTGGTCCGGTGGGCCGTGCACCGGACCGGTCGCCCGGGGCCGCCCCCGCTGCTGCTCGTGCCCTCACGGCGCGCCGCGGACCGGGTGCGCGACGCCGTCGAGCAGGGGTCCCCGACCACGGGCGGCCCGCGGGTGGCGCGCACGCCGCACTCCCTGGCGTGGTCCCTGCTGCGCGAGCACGCGCTGCGCGAGGGCCGCCGCCCTCCCCGCCTGGTCACGGCCAGCGAGCGCGACGAGTCGCTGGCGGAGCTGCTCGCGGGGTACGCCGCCGACGGCACGGACCCGTCGTGGCCCGACCGGCTCGACCCGGCGCTGCGGGCCACCCGCACGTTCCGCGACGAGCTGCGCGAGATGTCGGCGCGGCTCGTCGAGCACGGCGCCCACCCGGACGAGCTGCCGGACCTGGCCGCGCGCCACGGCCGCCCCGAGTGGGCGGCGGCCGCCCGGGTGCTGCTGGAGCTGGAGCAGGTCGCCGGGCTGCGGGAGGACGAGGCCCACGACCCCGCGAGCATCGTCTCCGTGGCCGCCGGCCTGCTCGCCGACCGCTCGACCGGGCTCGCGGGCTGGCTGGGGGACCAGGTCGGCCACCTCGGTGTCGACGACGCCCAGGACCTCACCCCGGCGGGGTGGGCCCTCGTGCGGGAGGCGGCCGACGTCGTCGGCGACCTGTGCGTCGTCGGCGACCCCGACGGCGGGACGCAGACCTTCCGCGGCGCCCAGCCGGGCCTGCTCGAGCACGCTGCGGGGTTCCTCGGCGAGGCCGCAGCCCCGGTGCGGCTCACCACCGTCGCCCGCCCCCTGGACCGGGCGGCTGCCGTGCAGCGGGTCTCGGCCGCGCTGGGCCGCGAGATCCACGGCGCCGCGCCCCGCCCCTGGTCGCCCGCCGCCGTCCCGGTGGCCGGCCCCGGCGCCGG
>NZ_JBBEOI010000143.1 GCF_037860755.1 Aquipuribacter hungaricus
CGACTCCCCCAGCCGGCCGCGGCGGGGGCGTCGGTGCCGCGGCCCCACCCCCGCCCGGACACGAGCAGCCGCGTGCCCGGGACGACGGGTCCGACCTCTGCTGCCATCGCACGGAGGGTGGCCCGGTCGACGCGGACCCGGGTGCGGTCGACGGGGGGCCCGCGGAACCACTCGTGCACCGCGAGCTCGACGAGGGCGGGCGCGCCGCCGTCCGCGGGCGGGACGAGCGACAGCACCGTCCCGTCCAGGGCGAGGCCGGTCGTGGCGGCGAGGTCGGCGGACGGGTCGCGGCAGCCCTGCTCGACCGCCGCGCCGATCCGGTCCAGGTCGGCCGCGGACGTCCCGTCCGGGCTCCCGGCACCGTCGCGCAGGAGGACGACCGACGCGAGCAGCGCCAGGGCCGGGACGAGCAGGGACGTCGCCCGCCGCGGCGCCCGCGGGGGCTGCCGACCGTCGCGCACCTGGTCCGAGGTCATCGTCGACCCTCCCGCCAGCAGGTATAGCACCGTGCCCGCTGCACCGGGCGGCGGACGGGAGCGCAGCAGGCAGCCGGGCCTCGCCGGACGGTGTGTCCGGGGCGTGGGGCACGATGGAGCGGTGACGACGCAGACGCCCCCCGCCTCGCCCCTGGCGCACCTGGACCCCTCGGTCCGCCCGCAGGACGACCTGTTCCGCCACGTCAACGGCCGCTGGCTCGCGACGGCGGAGATCCCCGCGGACCGGTCGAGCCACGGCAGCTTCTACGTGCTGCGCGAGCAGGCCGAGGAGCACGTCCGCCAGATCATCGAGGAGGCCGCGGCGTCGGGGCCCGAGCCCGGGTCGGTGGCGCGCAAGGTCGGCGACCTCTACGCCAGCTTCATGGACACCGACCGGGTGGACGCCCTCGGCGCCTCGCCCCTGGCCGAGGTCGTGGCCCGCGTGGACGCGGTCACCTCGGTCGAGGAGCTGCTGCGGCTGCTCGGCACCCTCGAGCGGGAGGGCGTCGGCGGGGCGTTCGGCTCCTACGTCTGGGTCGACAAGGGCGACCCGACCCGGTACCTGCTCTACGTCTCCCAGGGCGGGCTGAGCCTGCCCGACGAGTCCTACTACCGGGACCCGCAGCACGCCGCGCTCCGCGACGCGCTGCCGGGCCACGTCGCCCGCATGCTCACCCTCGCCGGCGTCGCCGAGGGCGAGGCGGCCGAGCAGGCCGCGGCGACCGTGCTGGCGCTGGAGACCCGGGTCGCGAGCACCCACTGGGACACCGTCGCCACCCGTGACGCGGTGAAGACGTACAACCTGACGACCGGCGAGCAGATGGACGGGCTGCTGCCGGGCTGGCGGGCGTGGGCCGACGGGCTCGGCCTGCCCGAGGCCGGGCGGGCGCAGCTGGTCGTCGGCGAGCCCGACGCCCTGCAGGGCCTCGCCGCCGCCCTCGCCGAGGAGCCGCTGGAGACCTGGCGCACCTGGCTCCGCTGGCGGGTCGTCACGTCCCTGGCCGCGTACCTGTCGCAGCCGCTCGTGGAGGAGAACTTTGCCTTCTACGGCACCACGCTGTCCGGCACCCCGCAGATGCGCGAGCGGTGGAAGCGCGGCGTCTCGCTGGTCGAGGGCGTCCTCGGCGAGGCCGTCGGCGAGCTGTACGTCGCCCGGCACTACCCGCCGCAGTCCCACGCCCGCATGGTCGAGCTCGTCGACAACCTCATCGCGGCCTACCGCGAGCGCATCGACTCGCTCGCCTGGATGACCCCGGAGACCAAGGAGCGCGCGCAGGCCAAGCTCTCCGCCTTCACCCCGAAGATCGGCTACCCGGCCAGCTGGCGCGACTACTCGACGGTGCACATCGACCCCGCCGACCTGCTCGGCAACGTCCGGCGGGCCACGGCCGCGGAGACCGACCGTGAGCTCGGCAAGCTCGGCGGCCCCGTCGACCGCGACGAGTGGCTCATGACCCCGCAGACGGTCAACGCCTACTACAACCCGTCGATGAACGAGATCGTCTTCCCGGCGGCCATCCTCCAGCCGCCGTTCTTCGACCCCGAGGTGGACGACGCCTACAACTACGGCGGCATCGGGGCGGTCATCGGCCACGAGATCGGCCACGGCTTCGACGACCAGGGCAGCCGCTACGACGGCTCCGGCCTGCTCAGCGACTGGTGGACCGACGCCGACCGGACCGCCTTCGAGGAGCGGACCAAGGCGCTCGTCGAGCAGTACGACGCCTTCGCCCCCGCCGAGGCACCGGAGCGACAGGTGAACGGGGCGTTCACGCTCGGGGAGAACATCGGCGACCTGGGCGGCGCCGAGGTCGCGCTGCACGCCTACCGGCTGTCGCTGGGCGGCGCCGCGCCGCCCGTCGTCGACGGCCTGAGCGGGGTGCAGCGCTTCTTCGTCGGCTTCGGCCGGATCTGGCAGCAGGTCACCCGCCCCGAGGAGGTCGTGCGCCGGCTCACCGTCGACCCGCACTCCCCGCCGGAGTTCCGCGCCAACGTCGTCCGCAACGTCGACGCCTTCCACGAGGCGTTCGGCACCTCCGCCGAGGACGGGCTGTGGCTGGAGCCGACGGAGCGCGTGCGGATCTGGTGACGGCTCCGTGACCGGGCGGGGGCGGCTGCTCCCGCCCGGTCGGGGACCGGGACCTGCGTGCCGTCAGGCGCCGAGCGCCGAGGCGACGACCTCCCGCGCGGCCTGCTGGACCTGCTCCAGGTGCTCCTGGCCGCGGAAGGACTCCGCGTAGATCTTGTAGACGTCCTCGGTGCCGGAGGGGCGCGCGGCGAACCAGGCGTCCTCGGTGGTCACCTTGAGCCCGCCCAGCGGGGCACCGTTGCCGGGCGCCTCGGTGAGGACCGCGGTCACCGGGTCGCCGGCGAGCTCGGTCGCGGTGACGTCGGCGGCGGACAGCGCGGCCAGCTTGGCCTTCTGGTCCCGGTCGGCCGGGGCGTCGACGCGGGCGTACACCGGGGCGCCGTAGCGCTGCTCGATGTCCGCGTAGGCGGCGCTCGGCGAGGCGCCGCTCACGGCGGTGATCTCGCTGGCCAGCAGCGCGAGCAGGATGCCGTCCTTGTCGGTGGTCCACACGGTGCCGTCGTGGCGCAGGAACGACGCCCCCGCGGACTCCTCGCCGCCGAAGCCGACGCTGCCGTCCAGCAGGCCCGGCACGAACCACTTGAAGCCGACCGGCACCTCGAGGAGCCGGCGCCCGAGCCCGCCCACGACCCGGTCGATGATCGAGCTGGACACCAGCGTCTTGCCGACGGCGACGTCCGGGCCCCAGCCGCGGTGCGCGAACAGGTGCTCGATGGCCACGGCGAGGAAGTGGTTGGGGTTCATCAGGCCGCCGTCGGGCGTGACGATGCCGTGGCGGTCGGAGTCCGCGTCGTTGCCGGTGGCGACGTCGAACGGCGCCCGGCCGTCCTCGCCGGTGCCGCTCATCCGCTCGCGCAGGCTGGCCATCGCCCACGGGCTCGAGCAGTCCATCCGGATCTTGCCGTCGCGGTCCAGCGTCATGAAGCGCCAGGTGGGGTCCACCTCGGGGTTGACGACGGTGAGGTCGAGGCGGTGGGCCTCGGCGACCGCGCCCCAGTAGTCGACGGCCGCGCCGCCGAGCGGGTCGGCGCCGATCCGGACGCCCGCCGAGCGCACCGCGTCCAGGTCGAGGACCGACGGCAGGTCGGCGACGTAGGTGCCCATGTAGTCGTAGCCGGTGGCGGCGGCCCGGGCCCGGGCGAAGGGCACGCGTGCCACCGCGTCCGCCCGGCCGTCCCCGTCACGGAGGATCTCGTTGGCGCGCCGGGCGATCCAGCCCGTGGCGTCGGAGTCCGCGGGGCCGCCGTGGCTGGCGTTGTACTTGAAGCCGCCGTCGCGGGGCGGGTTGTGCGACGGGGTGACGACGATGCCGTCGGCGCGCGCGGCGTCGTCGGAGGCCCGGCCGCGGTTGTGGCGGAGGATCGCGTGGCTCACCCCGGGGGTCGGGGTGTAGCGGTCGGCGTCGTCGACCATGACGGTGACGTCCGCGGCGGCGAGCACCTCCAGCGCGGTCGTCCACGCCGGCTCCGACAGCCCGTGGGTGTCGCGGCCGAGGAACAGCGGCCCGGCGATGCCCTGCTCCCGCCGGTACTCCACGATCGCCTGCGTCGTGGCGACGATGTGCTGCTCGTTGAACGCGGTGTCCAGGCTCGAGCCGCGGTGCCCCGAGGTGCCGAACACGACCTGCTGCGAGACCTCGGCCGGGTCCGGCACCAGGGCGTAGTAGGCCGTCACGAGGTGGGCGACGTCGACCAGGTCCTCGGGCAGCGCGACCTGACCGGCGCGCGGGTGTCCACTCATGGCTCGATCCTGGCCCGACCGTGGGCCGCTGGCCAGGCACGGTCCGCCCCTCGTCGTTACCGTCGGCCCATGAGCCAGGACACCACCGCCCCCCGCCCCGGCACCGCCGACCGCGCCACCGAGCTCCAGCGCCTGCACGCCGACCCCGAGCTGCTCGTCCTCGTCAACGTCTGGGACGTCGTCAGCGCGACGGTCGTCGCGGGGACGCCGGGGACCAAGGCCCTGGCGACCGCGAGCCACTCCATCGCCGCCTCGGCCGGCTACCCGGACGGGGAGGTCATCCCCGTGGAGGAGATGGTCGCCGCCGTCGGCCGCATCGTCGCCGCGGTCGACCTGCCGGTGAGCGCCGACCTGGAGGCCGGCTACGGCGACGCCGGCTCCACCGTGTCCCGCGCGATCGATGTCGGCGTGGTCGGCGCCAACCTCGAGGACCAGATGCGGCCGCTGGACGAGGCGGTCGCCGCCGTCCGCGCCGCCGTGGCCGCGGGGGAGCAGGCCGGGGTGGACTTCGTCCTCAACGCCCGGACCGACGCGTTCCTCAAGGCCGGCGACCGTGACCCCGCGGACGTCCTCGCCGAGGCGGTCGAGCGCGGCCGCGCCTACCTGGACGCAGGTGCTTCCACCTTCTTCGCGCCCGGGAAGCTCGACGAGGCGCAGGTCACGACCCTGGTGGAGGCCCTCGGCCCGCAGAAGCTCAACGTCATCGCGGTCCCCGGCTCCCTCTCGCTGCCGCGGCTGCAGGAGCTGGGCGTCGCGCGCGTCTCGTTCGGGCCGTGGAGCCAGAACGTCGCCCTGACGGCGCTCGCGCAGCTGGCCGAGTCCGTGCAGTCCGGCGGCGCCCTGCCCGAGGGCACACGCAAGCTCAACTGAGCCTGCCGAGCACGGCCTGGGCGGCAGCGGGAGGGCGGGCATACCCTCAGGGGGTGCCCGCCCAGCCTCCAGCCGCCGTCGAGGCTGTCGTGGCCGTCGACGACATGCTGTGCCTGGCGCTGCACACCGCCGCCCGGTCCATGACGGCGCGCTACCGCCCCGCCCTCGCGGCCCTCGGGCTGACCTACCCGCAGTACCTCGTCATGGTGCTGCTGTGGCAGGAGGGCGAGGCGAGCGTCGGGCGCATCGGCAGCCGGCTGGGCCTGGAGTCGAGCACGCTGTCGCCCCTGCTCAAACGGCTGGAGGCGGCCGGCCTGGTGACCCGGGTGCGCTCGCGCACGGACGAGCGCTCGGTCACCGTCGCCCTCACCGACCGCGGCTCGTCGATGCGGGCGGAGGCGGCGCACCTGCCCGCCGAGGTCTGCGAGCAGGCGGGGCTGGACGAGGGCACCCAGGCCGACCTCGTGGTGCGGCTCCGCGCCCTCGTCGAGCAGCTCGAGCGCTCCGGCTCCGCGACCCGACCGGCCTGACCGCGCCTCAGCCGCGGACGGCCGCCCCCAGCGCCGCGACGTCCTCCAGCAGCACGTCGACCCCGCGGTCGACGCGCGGCGGCACCAGCACCACGCAGTCGGCGCCCGCACCGTGGCGGGCGGCCACCGCGGCGCGCACCGCGGTGGCGTCCCCGCGCACGGCGAGCAGGTCGAGGGCCTCGTCCGACAGCTCCTCGGTCCCGTCGACGACCGCCTGCAGGTGCTCGCGGACGTGGGCGGGCAGGTCGGCGGTGTGGGCCTCGGTCCCGCCGTGGCGCACCGCCCCGGTGCACCGCTCGCGCAGGACGGCGTCGCGCTCGGCGGGGTCGACGTGGTCGCCGGTGAGCGCCCAGGTGTAGGCGGTGATCCGCCGGCCGCCCTCCACGCGGGACCCCGCCGCGGCGGCGTCGAGGCGTGCGCGTGCGGCGGCGACGTACGAGGGCGGGGTCGGCTCGGCGAGCACGAGCCCGTCGGCGTGCGCACCGGCCACGGCGACCGACCTGGGGCCGCGCACCCCGAGGCTCACCAGCGGCGGCTGGTCCGGCGGGAACTCCAGCGCCACCTGGTCGAGGCGGACGTGGTCGCCGTCGGTGGTCACCGTGCGGCCGTGGAGCAGGTCACGGACGGCGTCGGTGGTCTCGCGGATCGACGTGAGCCACGAGGCGGGCACCGCGCCGACCTGCTCCATCCACGACGCGACCCCGTGCCCGATGCCCGCGTGCACCCGGCCCGGGAAGGCGCCGGCGAGGGTGGCCAGCTCCATCGCCGCGAACGCGGGGTTGCGGGCGACGGCGGGGAGGATGCCGATCCCGACGGTCACCCGCGAGGTGGCGGCCAGGGCGATCGCGGCCGCGGTCGTGCCGCCGGTGTAGAAGCAGTCCTCGACCACCCACACCTCGTCGAAGCCGGCGGCCTCGCAGGCCCGGGCCACCCGGGCCACCTCGGCGGGCGGGACCTCGCGGGGGAGCATGACGCCGACGGCGGCGGGTGCGGTCATGGTGCTGGTGTACCAGCCCCGGTCCGCCCGTCGGTGCGCTCGTCCCGCGGCGCGCAGTCGGCGTAGCGGCGGGGCAGGGCGAGCGCGCTCAGCCCGCCGAGCACGAGCAGGCCCGCGCAGACGAGCATCGCCGCGCGGTACCCGTCGGTGAGCGCGTCGGCGTCGGCGTACTCCTGGGCGCCGAGGCCGACGAGGCTCGGGAGCGCGGCCACGGCGACCAGACCGCCGGCGCGGCTGACGGCGTTGTTGACCCCGCTCGCCGTGCCGGTCAACCGGTCCGGCGCCGCCGCGAGCACCGTCGTCGTCAGGGGCGCCACGAGCAGCGCCAGGCCCAGGCCGAACAGCAGCACGCCGGGCAGGACGTGGAGCAGGTAGGAGTCGCCCGCGGACAGCGGCGCCAGCAGCGCGACCCCCACGGCCGCGACGAGCGGCCCGACGAGCAGCAGCAGCCGTGGACCGGTGCGGGTGGCCAGGTCGCCGGCCCGCGAGGACAGCAGGAGCAGCAGGACGCTCGAGGGCAGGGCCGCGGCACCGGCGAGGACCGGGCGGTAGCCCAGCGAGGTCTGCAGCTGCAGCGCGAGGAAGAAGAACAGCCCCGACAGCGCCGCGTACACCGCGAGGGTGAGCAGGTTGGCGACGGTGAACGTCCTGCTCGACCACAGCGACGGCGGCACCATCGGCCGACGCGCGCGCCGCTCCCACCAGACGAAGCCGGCGCCGGCCACGACCGCGACGACGGCACCGGCGGGCACCACCGCCTGCAGCACGGCGCCGCCCTCGCCGCCGCCCGTGCCGACGAGCGCGGCGGTGAGCCCGCCCAGCGCGAGCACGCCGAGGACGGCTCCGGCCACGTCGAGCGGGCCGTCGGACGTCGCGTCCCGGCTCTCGGGCACGAACCGGACGGTGAGGACGAGGGCGAGCGCGGCCAGCGGCAGGTTGACGAGGAACACCAGCCGCCAGTCCACCTCGGCGAGCCAGCCGCCCAGGGGAGGCCCGAGCGCAGGGGCCACGGCGCCGACGCCCGCCCAGGTGCCGATGGCCCGGCCCCGGTCCTGCGGCCGGAAGCTCGACTGGATGACGGCGAGCGAGCCCGGGGTGAGCAGGGCGCCGGCGACGCCCTGCAGCACGCGGGCCGCCACGAGGGCGTCGGCGGTCGGGGCCAGCGCGCACAGCAGCGAGGTCACCGCGAACCCGGCGATGCCCCACACGTAGACGCGCCGGCGGCCGAGCCTGTCGCCCAGCGAGCCGCCGACGAGGATGAACGCGGCCAGGGCGAGCGTGTAGCCCGTGACCACCCACTGCAGCTGGGCGAAGCTCGCGCCCAGGTCCCGGCCGATCGTGGGCAGAGCGACGTTGACGACGGTGGAGTCGAGGAACGCGATGCCGCTGCCCAGGACCACGGCCGCCAGCAGGCCGGTGCCCCGGGCGCTGCCGTAGACGACGGTGCCGGCGGCGGCGTCGAGGGGGCGGGAGCCGGGCTGGGTCGTCGTCACCGGACCAGCATCGCCCCTGCCCGCCGTGCCGGGTAGCGGCACCCGACGTAGCGTGGACGACCGTGACCCAGACCCCCGCAGCGACCGGCCAGAACCCCCACCAGAACGTCTCCTTCCCCTCCGGCGACACCACCGCGCACGGCTACCTCGCGGTGCCGGCCTCCGGCTCCGGCCCGGGGCTCGTCGTCATCCAGGAGTGGTGGGGCCTCACCGAGCACATCAAGGACGTCACCGACCGGTTCGCCGCCGAGGGCTTCGTCGCCCTGGCCCCCGACCTGTTCGGCGGGCCCACGACCCACGACTCCGACGAGGCCGGCCAGCTGATGCAGGACCTGCCGGTCGAGCGCGCCGCGCGCGACCTGTCCGGTGCCGTCGACTTCCTGCTCGGCCACGACGCGGTGACCTCGTCGACCGTCGGTGCCGTCGGCTTCTGCATGGGGGGCGGGTTCGTCCTCGTCCTGGCCGCGCAGCAGGGCGATCGCATCGGTGCCGCGGTGCCGTTCTACGGCGTGGGCGGCTACGACCAGGTCGACCTGGCGGGCATCACCGCCCCCGTGCTGGGCCACTTCGGCACCGAGGACGGCTTCGCGGCGCCTGACCAGGTGGCCGCGCTGGAGGCGGAGCTCCAGGCGAAGGCGAAGGGCCCGGTGGAGATCGTGCGGTACGAGGGTGCCGGGCACGCCTTCTTCAACGACGAGGACCACCTGGGGACCTACGACGCCGACCTGGCGGCGAAGGCGTGGACCCGCACGCTGGAGTTCCTGCGGGCGAACCTGGCCTGACCGGCAGCCGGCCCGGGGCGGCCCCTCACCGTCCGGCCCGCCCCGGCCCCGCACCGTCCGGCCCGGGGCGGCCCCCCACCGGTGCGGCAGCCGGGTGGGACCGCCCCGTCCGGTGCACCGCCGGGGCGGGGCCCTGGCAGGCTGGGCCCGTGACCGGTCCGGGTGCCCACCCCTCCCCGGCCGAGCGCCGTCGGCTGCGCCGGCAGGTGGTCACCACGCCGCTGCTCGGCGGTACGACCGGGCTGGTCGTCGGGGTGCTGCTCCTCCTGCTCGGTGAGCAGGCGCCGCTGCCCTGGTGGCCGTTCGTCCTGTTCTCCGTCGCGCTGCTGCTGTACGCCGTGCTCGTCGGGCGCAGGCTCGCCCCGCGCGAGGACGGTGGGAGGGCCGGCGGGGGACCCGGCCGGGTCCCGTGAGCCCCCGCGCGCGCGACGCGGAGCGCGAGCGGGCGCGCGACCGGACGGTGCACCGATCGCAGCGCCGGCACGCCC
>NZ_JBBEOI010000144.1 GCF_037860755.1 Aquipuribacter hungaricus
CGGAGCGCGAGCGCCCGGCCGCGGGCGTAGCCGGCGGCGGTGACGACGAGGCCGGCCACGACGGCACCCGCACGGCCGAGACCGCCGGTGTCCCCGCGTGCGGCGTCGCGGAGCCCGCGCAGCACGGCGGCGGGCAGGACGCGGGTCGCGTAGCTGCGCTCGCTCGACAGGGCCGGACCGGCGCCGTGCAGCCCGGCGACCGCCGCCTTGCTCAGCCCCTCGGCGAAGCAGCGCCGCACGAAGTAGGACCAGCGGGTCCGCTCCGGGGTGACGTGGTGGCCGACCAGCGAGCCGGGCACGTGGACGACCCGGCCGTGGGGGCGCCGGGCGGCCACGGCCATGGACAGCTCGGTCTCCTCGCAGCCCAGCGGCAGGGTGCCCACCCGGCCGAGGTCCTCGGAGAAGCCGCCGGCCTCGTGCAGCGCGTCGGCGCGGAACGCCATGCTCGCGCCGATCGGGTTGCGCACCTGGTGCAGCCGGTCGGGGATGCCGCGGTACGTGCACCCCACCACCCAGAGGAACTCCTCGGGGAACCAGGCCGGCCGGGGGGCACGCCAGTCGGGCCGCACCGTCCCGCCCGCGCCGTGGACCGCCGGGTCCTGGAACGGGGCGACCAGCGCGTCGAGCCAGCCCGGCGCCGGGACGGCGTCGTCGTCCAGGAAGACCACGACGTCGCGGTCGGTGGCGGCCACGCCGCTGTTGCGCGCCCCGGACAGCCCCTTACGGCCGGTCGAGGCGACGACCCTCACGCCCGCCGGGACGGCACCCGTCGCCCGGGCGAGCAGCGCGTCGTCGTGGTCGACGACGAGCAGGACCTCGTCGCGGTCGCCGGCCTGGGCCGCCGCGGCCGCCAGGCTCTGCAGCAGGACGTCCCAGCGGCGCTCGGTGTAGGCGCACACGACGACGGCCACGCCCGGCCGTCGCGCCGCGGGCCCGGGGGCCGCGGCGACGGGGTGGTCGACGGCACCGCTGCCGACAGGGCTGCCGACAGGGCTGCCGACAGGGCTGTCGACGGGGGCACCGACGGGGGTGCCGGCGGGCGCGCGCACGGGGCTCAGACGCTCAGGCCGAGCTCGGCCCGCTCGCGGAGGTCCAGCACGGGCCCGTCGAGGACCTCGACGTGGACAGGGGCGGCGGCCACGGGGACGGCGGCCACGGCGGCGACCGGGGCGGCGGCAGGCCGGGTGACGTCGACCGGCGCGGGGCGGCGGAGCCGCTCGACGGCGAGGGCGCGCAGCACGCGGAAGCCGTCGCGCCACGTGTTGAGGTTGCTCTCGCCGTGGATGCGCTCGAACTCCCAGGACGGGACCTCGGTGATCTGCAGGCGGGCCTTGGCGATGCGGGTGTTGATGACGGTCTCGATCTCGAAGCCGTCGCCCCAGCGCTGCTCGTCGACCGCGGGGCCGTCGTCCACGAGCTCCAGCGCCGGCAGGCAGGTGGCCCAGAAGGCGTTGTAGCCGTAGCAGAGGTCGGTGTACCGGGTGCCGAACAGGGTGTTGGCGATGGTGTTGAGGACGCCGTTGCCCCAGGCGCGCAGCCGGGTGATGTCGGCGCTGCCGCCGGTGCCGGCGAACCGGGTGCCCTTGGCGAAGTCGGCGCCGCCCTGGAGGGCCTCGACGAAGCGCGCGATCTCCCGGGGGTCGGCGCTGCCGTCCGCGTCCAGCATGACGACGATGTCGCCGGTGACGGCGGCGAACCCGCAGGTCATGGCGTTGCCCTTGCCGCGGCGGGTCTGACGGACGACGACGACGTCCGGCCGGAGCGCCCGGGCGACCTCGATCGTGCCGTCGGTGGAGCGGCCGTCGACGAGGACGACCTCGTGCAGGCCCTCGGGGAGCAGGCTGAACACGTGCGGCAGGTTGGCCGCCTCGTTGTACGTGGGGACGACCACGCTCACCCGGGGGGCGGCGGGGCCGCGGCGCACGGCGGCGGTGTCGACGTCGATGTGGGTGTCGTACGACATGAGGGGCTCCTCGGGAGGGGTCGGCCTGGCGGGGTGCCCCGCTCGAGGAGGACGCTATGAGCGGCCCCGCCACGGCTCCTCCACGTGACGAGAACGGGGGTGCCACAGGTCCGTCCGGGTCTCCGGCGCTGCTCCGACCTAGTGACGCGGTAGCAGCAGGTCGATGCTGCTGGGCCCGTCGAGGGACAGCACCACCCTGCCCCCGAGCAGCCGCACCGCGCGCTCGGCGAGCGAGACCGACCCGCGGCGGTCGGCGCCGGCCGTGACGTCGTCGCGCGCGGTGACGGCCCGGGCAGCCTCCGGCGGCAGGCCGTCCCCCTCGTCCTGCACCCGGAAGCGCACCGCGTCGCCGTCGGCGTGGGCGGAAAGCACGACGGGGCCCCGCCCGGACCGCAGGAGCGCCCCGACCATGCCGTCGAGGACGTCGCAGAGGTCGCCGACGGCGGTCCGGACCACCAGGTCCTCCGTGGCGCCCCCGACGAGGACCGGGCGGTCGGCGTGCGCCGGCCGCCGGGCGGAGCGCCGCACCACCTCGGAGAGGACGGCCGCGACGTCGACGTCGGAGCGCGACCCCTGGTCGACGGCCTCGGCCTCCCGCAGCGCGTCCTCGACGGCGGCGGCCTGCTGCCCGACGACGCCGGTGAGGGCCGTGGCGTGCGCCCGCAGCTCCGGGTCCTGGACGACGGCCAGCAGGTTCTCGGTCTCCAGGCTGAGCGCCGTGAACCCGCTGCGCAGCCGGTGCCCCATCGTCAGCACGGCGTCGCGGCGGTCCAGCGCGCTCCAGCGGGTCCGCATCTGCTCCTCGGCCGCCGCCGCCAGGTCCTCCAGCAGCCGCACGTCCTCGTCCTCCCAGGCGCGGGGCTGCGGCGAGACCGCGCACATGGTGCCGACGACCTCCCCGTCCGGGCCCCGGAGCGGGACGCCGGCGTACGCGACCAACAGGGACGCCTCCACGGCGGGGTTGTCGGACACCCGCGGGTCGGTGCGCGCGTCGACCACCGTGAACGGCGCCCGCGAGGCGACCACGTGGGGGCAGAGGGACCAGGCCAGGTCGAGCTCGCGGCCGACGGCGGCCGGGCCGGTGAGGCCGTGCTGGCTGAGGACGAACTGCCGGTCCGCCTCGAGCAGCGAGAGCAGCGAGACCGGGACGCCGAGGGCGCGCGCGGCCACCCTGGTGAGCCGGTCGAAGGTCTCCTGCGCCGGCTGGTCGAGCAGCTGCGTGCGGCGCAGCGACTCCAGGCGCCGTTCGTCGGCGAGGCCGACCGTCGATGGTCGTGGCACTGCGGGTCCCCCGATCTGGCGCGCCGGAGGGATGGTCCGACGCTCGGTCGAGGCTAGCCCGGACGGTACGGAGGGGGGCCACGGCCGGGCCAACGCCCGGCCACAGCTCGTCCACACCGCGGGCCCGCGGGGACGGGATCCGCTAGGGGAGCGCTCCCAGGGCCGAGGGGAGCCGGAGCCGGAACGTGGTCGGTGCGCGGTCGAGGACCTCCAGCCGTCCCCCGAGCACCTGGGCGAACTCGGCCGCGAGGGCCAGCCCGATGCCCTCTCCCGCGGCGGCCGACCCGCTGCGGCGCCGGGCGAACACCAGCTCGTCGTCCAGGTCGAGGGTGCCCTCGTCGCGGACCACGAGGTCGACGCACGCCCCGTCGTGCGCCCCGGACAGCACCACGGCGCCCCGGCCGTGGACCAGGGCGTTGTGCACCAGCACGTCGAGCACCTGGTCGACGGCGGAGGTGGGCAGGTGGACCGAGGCGTCGGCGGGGACGTCGGCGGTCACCGTGCGCCCGGACGACGCCGCCACCACCGCCCACCGCTGGACGACCGAGAAGACGACGCGGCGCAGCTGGACGGGGTCGGTCTGCCCCAGGCCCTCCTCGCGGGCGAAGCTGAGCAGCGCGGTGACCGTGTCGTCGAGCCGGTCGACCTCGGCGAGCACGGCGTCCAGCTCCTCGCGCACGGTGGCATGGGTCTCCGGCCACGCCGACAGGTCCTCGACCCGCAGCCGGATCCCGGTCAGCGGGGTGCGCAGCTGGTGGGAGGCGTTGCGGGCGAACTGCCGCTCGCGGCGGAGGATGGCCGTGAGCCGGCTGCTGCTCGCCCGCAGCGCCGCGGCGATCGCCTCGGCCTCCCGGACCGGCTGCGGGGGGAGCTCGACGGCCCCGGCGTCCCCGCCTAGGACGGTGGCCTGCGCGGCGAGCTCCTGGAACGGGCGGGCCAGCCGCCGCGACAGCACCACGGCGGTGAGCACGGCGACGACGAGCGAGGCGGCGCCGGTGAGGACGATCGGCTGCAGCTCCCGCACGACGTCCTGCCGGACGGTGGCGACCGCGCGGCGCGCCTCGACCGCCCCGCCCCCGGGCAGCTCGACCCGGGCGGTGAGGGCGTCGCGCCGTCCCTCCGCGGCGACCGACGGGCCCGACAGGACCACGGGGTCGGCCCCCTGCGGCAGGTACAGCAGCTGGTCCTCGGGGTCGAGGTCGTCGGTGACGACCGACAGGTCCGGGACGGTGACGGGGAGGCCCGCCTCGAGCCGGGCGGTCACCACCCCGGCGGCGTAGCCGGCGTCCCGGTCGACCTCCTGCTGGGCCTGCTGCGTGACCACGCCCGCCCGCACCAGCGCCCGGGGGACGCCGTACAGCGTCACGGTCAGCAGCGTCAGCAGGACGAAGGCGGCCAGCAGGCGCTCACGCATCCGGGGCGCCGACCTCCAGCCGGAAGCCGACGCCGCGGGTCGTGGTGAGCCGGACGGAGCCGTCGGGACGGACGAGCTTGGCGCGCAGCCGGGCCACCGTGACGTCCAGGGTCTTCGTCGAGCCGAACCAGTTCTCGTCCCAGACCTCGTCCATCAGCTGCTCGCGGGTGACGACCCGGCCGTCCTCGCGGTGCAGCACGGCGAGCAGGTCGAACTCCTTGACGGTGAGCTGCACCTCCTCGCCGGCCAGGAAGACGCGCCGCGCCCCGAGGTCCACCCGCAGCAGCTCCCCGGCCGGCTCGGCCCGGGCGGCGACCGGGGTGGCCTGACCGGTGCCGGCGCGGCGCAGCAGGGCCCGCATCCGGGCGGACAGCTCGGCGAGGCTGAACGGCTTGGACAGGTAGTCGTCGGCGCCGACGTCCAGCCCGACCACCCGGTCGAGCTCGTCGCCGCGGGCGGTGAGCATGATGACCGCCACGAGCGACCCCGCCTCGCGCACCCGGCGGCAGACCTCGAGGCCGTCGAGGTCGGGCAGTCCGAGGTCGAGCAGCACGAGCTCCGGGGGGTCCTCGAGGATCGACGCGACCGCGTGCTCGCCGGAGGCGGTCCGGACGACGTCGTGCTCGTCGCGGCGCAGCGCCCGCTCGAGCGGGACGGCGATGGCGTCGTCGTCCTCCACCAGCAGTACCCGGGCCACGCGGCGCAGGCTACGCGACGGGCGGCCGCCCGGTACGTGGTCCGCCGGAGCTCGTGTCGATCGCGTCGAGCAGGTCGACGAGCAGGTCGAGGAGGACGGCCGGGTCCACCCGGGCCTCGTGGCGGGCCAGGGTGCGTGCCAGCACCAGGTCGACCTCGCCGAGGACGACGTGGTCGCCGGGGCGCAGCCGGCCGGCGGGGCGGGGCCGGCCGACCGGGCCGACCGGGCCGAGCAGGGCGACGACGGCCGCGGGTGCCGGTCCGTCCCCCAGGACCGCCACCTCCGGCTGCCCGCCCGTCACCTCGGCGACCAGCTGCACCTGCCGGGGCCCGCTGTCGAGCGCGACGAGCAGCACCGTCCGGTCGCCCTGCCGCCGGCCGTGGGCGTCCCGTGCGGGCGGCCTCGCCGCGACGAGCGCGACCGTGGCCGGCTGCCCGCGCCAGGCACCCTGTACGGCCAGCTCGGCCTGGGCGCTCGGCGCCCCGACGAGGTCGGGCACCGGGTAGCGGGTCGACAGGTCGGCCACCATCCCGAGCACGTCCCAGCCGTGCTGCCCGGCGAAGCCGCGCAGCGCGAGGTGGCGGCGGACGCGCAGGTCGGGACCCCGCCCCCCGAGGAGACCTCGCACGCGCCACCCCCTCCCAGGGCTGCCGGGGGGCTCCCCCGGCGGCGGGCGCACGGGCCGGCGGTGCCGGCGTCCTCGCCCGTCCGGGATCCTACGACGGTGGTGACCCCGGCACGCCTGTCCACCGGCGTCGTCGTGGGGTGGTGGCCGGTGCCCGCGCTGGCGGTCGTCCTGGCGGTCGACGCCCTCGTGGCGGCGGTCCCGGTGCCCCGGCCGGTCTTCGGCCTGCTCGACTGGGTCGCGCACCTGCTCACGGCGCTGCTGCTGCTCGCCGCCGGCACCCGGTCGTGGCCGTCCGGGCGCCCGTCGTCCGGCGCCGGGGGACGCGGTCGCGCGCGCACCGCACCCGCGGGCCTGCTGCGGCTGGGGGCGCCGGTGCTGCTCGCGGTGCTCCTCAGCAGCGTGGTCGTCGACCTCGACCACGTGCCGGCGGAGCTGCTCGGCAGCGACCTGCTCACCCGGGGGACCCCGCGGCCCTACCCGCACTCGGTGGCGACCGTGCTCCTGCTCGGCCTCGCCGCCGCCGTCGTCCGGGCGGCGGGCGGGACAGCGCCACGGGCCCGTGCCGCGGCCGGCGTCCTGCTCGGTGCCTCGCTCGGGGTGGCGCTGCACCTGTGGCGCGACCTGGCGACGGCGCCGGTGGCGCTGCTCTGGCCGCTGACGGACGCCGGGGTCGAGGTCCCGCGGACGGTCTACCTGCTGAGCCTGGTCGTCGCGGCCGTCCTCGTCGTCCTCCCGCGGCGG
Organism: Aquipuribacter hungaricus; assembly: GCF_037860755.1. Lineage (NCBI taxonomy): Bacteria > Bacillati > Actinomycetota > Actinomycetes > Micrococcales > Intrasporangiaceae > Aquipuribacter > Aquipuribacter hungaricus. The sequence goes on from NZ_JBBEOI010000144.1 coordinate 6,725, forward strand.
GCAGCCCGGTCCGCTCAGTAGCCGAGGACCTCCTGCAGCGCCCCTGCCAGCGCGGCGTGGCCCTCGCGGGTCGGGTGGACGTCGGGCCTCGCGGTGCCGGTCGGGCACATGAAGGTGTACGTGCACACCCGCGGCGCCCCGTCCGGTGCGGCCCCGGCGAAGACGCGCTGCCCGGAGACCACCGGCACCCCCTGCCGGGCGGCGACCGCGGCGAGGCGACGGTCCGCCTCCTCGAACAGCGCGGCGCTCGCGGGCCCGTCGGGGCAGCCTGCCCGTGACGCCGGGTAGGGGTCGTAGGGGCTCAGCACGACGAGGTCCCCGGTCCCCGCCAGCGCGTCCGACAGCTGCGACAGCACCGAGGCCATGGCCGTCTCGTAGGCGTCCAGGGCGGCCGGCGCCCCGGGCGAGACGTCGCAGCCGCCGGTGACGGCGAACAGGTCGTTCGCCCCCAGGTGGACCGTCACGGGGCTGACCTGCCCCGGGTGCGCGGCCAGGAAGGCCAGCGCCGCGGACAGCTGGCTCCCCTGCCGGGGGACCGCGGCGGTCTGCGGGTAGGGGCACCGGCCGGAGACGAAGGTGACCGTGGTCTCGCCGGCGCAGGCCAGCACGGTGAGCCGGGTCCCCGGCACGCCCGCGGCGTGCTGGTACGGGTAGGCGGCCCGCACGTCGCCGGACGGCGAGAAGCCCTGGGCGAGGGAGTCGCCGAGCGCGAGGTAGTGCTCCCGCGGCCCGACCCCCTGCGCACCGGTCACCCCGGTGCCGTCCGGGCTGTCGGTCCTCCCCGGCGCGTCCGCCCCGGGCGCCGCGGCCACCCCGGGCGGGCCCTGCGCCGTCGTCGGCAGGACGGGGACCGCGGTCAGGCCGGCGACGGTGAACCCGACCACCGCGGCCACGAGGACGGCCGCGGCGGCGAGGGGTCCCCGTGCGGCCATGCCCCGATGGTGCTGACCCGCCGTCCGCCGCGCCACCGGCGTGTGCCCCGGCGGCCGCGCAGGGCGGTCCGCCGGTGTCAGCGGTAGACCCGCACGTGGTCGACGAGCATGGTCGCGGGGAACGGCGTGGTGCTGTCGGGCGCGCCGGGCCAGCTGCCCCCCACGGCGACGTTGAGCAGCATGTGGTGGGGCCTGTCGAAGGGCCACACGGCCTCCGGCGGCAGGTCCTCGCGGTGGACGACGGTGGTGGTGACGCCGTCGACGCTGAACGTCACGACGTCGGGCCGCCAGTCCATCGCGTAGACGTGGAAGTCCTGCGACAGGTCGACCGTGGGCGTGCCGCCGCCCCGGGACCAGTGCTGGCCGGTGGTCGTGGACCCGTGCACGTGGCTGAAGACCGTCGTGGGGGTGTTCACCGTCTCGACGACGTCCAGCTCGCCGCCGGCCGGCCAGCCGAGGGTGGCGGTGTCCGTACCCAGCAGCCAGAACGCCGGCCAGACCCCCTGGCCCGAGGGCAGCTTCGCGCGGGCCTCGACCCGGCCGTACCGGAAGCTGTAGGTGCTGGCCGTGCTCAGGCGGGCGCTCGTGTACCGGGCCCCGCCGCTCCAGGGGTTCCCGAGCTCCTCCCGGCGCGCCGTGATGCGGAGGTGCCCCTCCCCGTCCGTGCTGGCGTTCTCCGGACGGCGGTCGGTGTACTCCTGCAGCTCGCCGTCGCCCCAGCCCAGGCCGCCCCACTCGTGCCCCCAGCGGGCCGGGTCCGGGAGCGCGCCCGCCGGCCCGTCGAACTCGTCCGCCCAGACCGGCACCTCCGCCGACGGGTCGGCGGGCGGCGGGGCGGAGCCGGTGGGGGAGGGCGACGGGGTGGGCGAGGGTGCGGGGGTGGGCGCCACGGCGGGGGTCCTCGGGTCGGGGACGACGCGGACGGCCGAGACGACCGGCCTGTCCCGCGAGGCACGGTAGGTGATGTCCAGCGTCCCGTCGGTCACGGTGGCGCGGAAGGTCCGCTCCAGGGCACGGTCGGGCCCGCCGGCCTCACGGAGCACGTCGACCCGGGCGAGCACCAGGGCGCCCTCGGCGAGGACGTCGAAGACCCGCCGCCCCGGGCGCCGGTGGACCGACTCGGCCATGGACAGGGTGACGGTGTACCCGCCCGGCTCGACCGGGACCGAGTAGCCGGTCATGCCGGTGCGGGAGGTCGCGTACAGCTGGGGGGCGGCGGTGCCGGCCACGGGCCGGGGCGAGGTGGTCGCGGTCCCGCCGAGGAAGTGCGCGTCGGCCGCCCAGAGGGTCCCGGCGACGTCGACCGGCACGCTGCTGCCCGCGGACACCCGGACCTCCGGCGGCGGGGCGGCCGCGGGGGCCGGGACGAGCACCGCCCCGGACAGCAGCACGGCGGACAGGACGGCGGACAGTGCGGACAGGGCCGGGACGGCCCTGTCGCGGCGGGTGGGCATGGGGGCTCCTCGGGCAGCGGGGGTGCTGCCCGGGAGATCGACGTGCGCGGCGCCGGCCTGGACCGGCCCCCCGGGTGGTGCCCGCGTCACCCACGGTGGGCCGCTGCCGCACCGGGGGACCCGGCCCCCCGCGACCGGCCCTGCCGCTCACCGCCCGTCGCGGCCGCCCGCGCGGTCGGGTGACGGGCCGTCCGGCCCCCGGGGGCTCAGGCGGTCGCGCGGGCG
>NZ_JBBEOI010000145.1 GCF_037860755.1 Aquipuribacter hungaricus
CGACGTCGCCCGGGCGCTGCGCACCGGCCGCGCCTGACCCCGCACGCCCGGGCCGGGCGGCCCGGCCCGGCCATGGCGGCACGCCGATGAGGACCGGCGCCCCGGGCAGTCCCGGTACGGTCCGGCAGGCGCGCACCAGGGAGACCAGATGAGACCGCTCCGCTACTCGATCAACGTCACGCTCGACGGCTGCTGCCACCACGAGGCGGGGCTCCCGCCGGACGAGGAGTCGATGCGCTTCTGGACGGCCGCGATGGAGGACGCCGGTGCGCTGCTGTACGGCCGCGTGACCTACCAGATGATGGAGTCGGCCTGGCGGAGGCCGTCGACGGGCACCTGGCCCGGATGGATGGACGAGCACGAGATCCCCTTCGCCGAGAGCATCGACCGCGCGAAGAAGTACGTCGTGTCCAGCACGCTCGACAGCGTCGACTGGAACGCCGAGCTGGTGCGCGGCGACCTGCGGCAGGAGGTCGAGCGGCTCAAGCAGGAGCCGGGCCCGGGCCTGTGGGTGGGCGGGGTGACGCTGCCGCTGGCGCTGGCCGACCTGGGACTCATCGACGAGTACGAGCTCGTCGTGCAGCCCGTCCTGGCCGGGCGCGGCCCGACGCTGCTCGCGGGCCTGCGCGAGCGGGTCCAGCTCGAGTTGGTGGACCGCCAGGAGTTCCGGTCCGGCGCGGTCGTCCAGCGGTACAGGCCGGTGAGGGCACCCTCCTGAGGGAGGACTGCCCTGCTCCCTGCGGTGCGGCAGACGGCGACGTGGGCCTGCCCCTACCGTGACCACGGTCGCGTCGGACGGGGGAGACATGGACACGGTGACCGTGCACGTCCTGGGGCTGCCCCTGGACCTGGCCGAGCGCGCCCAGGAGCACCACGACGGCCTGGCCCGCGAGATGACGCTGATCACCATGGGCCTGAGCCACGGTGCGCCCGGGAGCAGCGGGCTCCCGTCACGGTTCCTCGAGGTGGTCAGCAGCGTCACCACGGACGTCTCGGCATTCCGGGCGCTGCGGGAGCAGCGCATGGCCGAGGCCCGGGCGGCGGGGGAGGACTCGGTCGACATCGTCTACGAGGCACCGACCGCCATCACGGCCGCGGTCGAGCGCCTGCGGGGGCTGCAGACGGAGGTGGACGGCTACTGCCGCCAGGGCGGCTACCTGCTCACCCTCGAGACCCCGCCGGACGTGCTGGCCTACCGCACCTGGCTGTTCGACGAGCTCACCGGTCAGATCGCCGGCCGGCCGCCACGGAGGTGGGTCGGCACCGCCGCGACCGTCTGACGGTGGGCCGGCAGGAGCCTGCTGCGCTCAGGCCCCGCCCCGGGGGTCGGCTAGCACGTCGCGCCACGAGTGCTGCGGCTCGTAGCCGAGCAGGTCGCGGGCCTTGTCGATGCTGTAGAAGGTCTCGTCCCGGCCCAGCTCTCGCCGGACCTCCACGCCGCCGTAGAACCGGTCCAGGACCTCCTGCGTCGTCGCGGCCACGGACATGTCGGCGGCGCCGACGTTGAACACCTCGAAGCCCAGGCCGTCGGTCTCCAGGCACCGCATCGTGATCTGGCCGAGGTCGCGGGTGTCGATGTAGGCGAAGAGGTTGCGCCGCCGCAGCGACGGGGCCGCCAGGAAGGCCGGGAACATCTCCGCGTACTCGTCGGGCTCGATGACGTTGTTGATCCGCAGGCCGTAGACGTCGGTCCCGGTACGGGCCTGGAACGAGCGCGCCACCACCTCGCCGGCCACCTTGGACATCCCGTAGGAGTCCTCCGGGACCACCGGGTGCTCCTCGTCGACGGGCACGTAGACGGGCTTCCGCTCGCCGCGGGCGAAGCAGACGCCGTACGCCGTCTACGAGGAGGCGAAGACCACCTTGCGGATGCCGAGCCGGGTCGCGGCCTCGAGGACGTGGAACTGCCCGAGCACGTTGGTGGCGAAGGTGGTGGTGTCGGGGGCGGCGAGGACACGGGGGATCGCGGCGAAGTGGACGACGGCGTCGTAGGCGGACCCGCCGCGGGTCCTGCCGTCGTCCGGGTCCTCGAGGTCGGCCATCGAGGGGGTGCCGGCCATCGCGGAGAAGGTCTGGCCGGCGTCGGTGAGGTCGACGTGCAGGTCGGTGACGTCGGGGTGGTCCAGCGGGGTCAGGTCGGCGTTGGTGACCTGGTGGCCCTGCGAGGCGAGGTAGGGCGCCACGTGGTGCCCCGCCTTGCCGCTGCCGCCGGTGAAGAAGATGCGCATCGGGCGAGCCAACCACCGTGCCGGTGCCACGGCATGCCACGGAGCCGCGCTCGCGGTGCGTGCGGGGCCCGCCCGGCATCCCTCGACACGACCGGCGGGGTTACGGCGGCTGCGGACGGGTAGTGCATCCCGGAGGGTCCTCGCGGCACGTCAGCCCCGACGTGCGCCGACGGCGGCCCGACCGTCCAGGGGGGCCTGATGGCCGACGGCACGTCGATCGACGAGCTCATCAGCATCGTCAACCCCGACCCGGGAGACCTCTCGGTGCGCGTCCTCGGACCGCGTCCGGAGGGAGCGGGCGCCGGCCCCGGCTACGGCCCGGACGACCGCGTGAGCGTCCACGTCGAGGGTGACCTGGACCTTGCGACCGCCGGCCGGCTGCGGCACGCGCTGCACGACGTGGTGGGGCAGGGCGGACGGCGGCTCGACCTGCAGCTGGCCGGGGTGGGCTTCTGCGACGGGGCCGGCCTGCGGGCCCTGCTGTCCGGCGCCGGGGAGCTGCACGCGCTCGGCGGCACCCTCACCGTGCTCGACCCCTGCTGGTCGCTGCGCCGGCTGCTCGAGCTGTTCCAGCTCGACGAGACGCTCCGACCTGTGGGGACGGGGGTCTGAGGCGGCCCGGACGACCCGCCCGGGTCAGCCCGCCGGTGCCACCGTCCGCCGCATGACGGTCTTCCGCTTGCCGATGTGGCGCTCGAACGTGAACCCGGCCTTCTCGAACATCGCGCGCGTGCCGTTGTGGAGGAACGAGGACGACGTCTTCTTGTCGGGCACCAGCTCGTTCGGGAACGAGACCACCTCGCCGCCGCCGGCCTGCGCGATCAGCTCCAGCGCACCGTCGAGCGCCTCGCGGGCCACGCCCGAGCGCCGGTGGTCGCGGTCGACGAAGAAGCACGTGATGCGCCACGGTGCCGGACGGCTCTCGCCCGCGTCGTACTGCTTGCGGTGGTAGATGTTCGGCAGCTCGAGCGGGCTGCCGTACTCGCACCACGCGATCGCGGTGTCGCCGTCGAAGACCAGCGCCGCGTGGGCGACCCCCTCCTCGACGAGCCGGAGCTTGAACGTCGGCCCGTCGTGCTCCGCCTTGACCGTGCTCCCGGTGTCGCCGTGGAAGTACGAGCACCAGCAGCCGCCCCAGACCCCGTTGTGCTTCTGCGCCAGCGCCAGCCACGCCGGATAGGTCTCGGGCGTGAGCGGTCGGACGGCGTGCGCGGCCACGGGCGCCTCCTCGCGTCGGGTGCGGCCAGTCTGCCCACCGTCCCCGACGACGGACAAGGGCCGCCGAGGACCGCGCTGCCGCCGCGAGGGCGGAGGAGGCGCCGAGACGGTTGACACCTCATGCGCCGCCTCCCTAGGTTCGACCGCAGGTCAAGAGCTGCAGCGTCAAGGCCTGGCTCGCTGCACGGCAACCCTCCTCCGCGGTGGGGTGCCCCAGGTCGACGACCCGGCCGGACGGACTGTCCGGCAAACGCGGCTCGTGCCGAGCCCTGGTCCTGAGGACTTGCTGTGCACACGACATCCCGGGTGACCGCCCTCGCTGGGCTGGACGCCTTCTGCCGACGCCACATCGACCTGGTCCGGACGGCCAGCGCGATCTGTCGGCCCCGCGCGCACGCCTCCGTCTGACCCTGTCCCCCGCCGCCGACGGCCCGTCGGCCCCGCACGCGTGACCCGACCGCGTGCCGCACCCCCTCGTCCTCCCGACGGCGCGCCCTGCGCCGGACCCCTGAATGTGAGCAGCCGTGCCCGAGAACCCGTCCACCCTGACCGAGATCAGCGAGAGCTCCGCCCGTGCCCGTCGACGCCGCAGGCTGGGGCTGTCCGCGGCCGCCGTGGTCGCGGTCGGCGCGGTGGCCACGACCGTGCTCCTGCAGCGGCCGGACGCCGCCGCGGGCGGCGCGGGCGACGAGCTGGTCCCGCTGACCATCGGTGACACCGCGCAGAGCGACTTCCAGGACGCCATCGTGGAGGTGGGGCGCGAGAAGGGGCTGGACCTGGAGTTCGTCAACTTCGACGACCCGTACCTGCCGAACACCGCCCTGGTGAACGGCGAGGTCGACGCCAACTCCTTCCAGCACGTCGCCTGGCTCAGCCAGTTCAACCGCGAGAACGACGCCGACATCACCCCGCTGTTCTCCACCGTCATCTCCTCGTGGGGGCTGTTCTCCGAGGACTTCGCGGACGTCGACGACGTCCCCCAGGGCGCCCGCGTGGCCGTCCCGGACGACCCGTCGAACTTCTCCCGCGCGCTCTTCATCCTCGAGACGGCCGGTCTCATCGAGGTCGACGACGACGCCGGCGTCTTCCCCCAGGAGTCGGACATCACCGAGAACGACCGCGGCCTGGAGCTCGTGCGCATCGCGCACGAGTCCGTCCAGACCGCCTACTCCGACCCGACCGTCGCCGCCGTCGTCATCGCCACGGACGACTTCGACCCCTCGCTCGGCATCACCGGCGAGGACGCGCTGGCGCTGGAGGACTCCGCCGCGACCTCCTCCAGCCCGTACGCCATCGTCCTGGCCACCACCGCCGACCGGGTCGAGGACCCGGCGTGGGAGCTGCTGGAGGAGACCTACCGCGACGAGCGGGTCGTCGAGGCCCTGGAGGAGGAGAAGCGGGGCCAGGCGACCATCGTCGAGCTGCCGGTGGAGGACCTCCGCTCGACGCTCTCCGAGCTCACCGAGCAGGGCTGAGGGCCGGACGAGGCGGGACCCCGCAGAGCATGGTGGAGCGCATCCGCTTCGAGGGCGTGTCCAAGCAGTTCCCGGGCCGCGGCGGACCGACCGTCGCCCTGGCCGACGTCGACCTGTCGGTGCGGGCGGGGGAGGTCTACGGGCTGATCGGCCGCTCGGGCGCCGGCAAGTCGACGCTGCTGAGGACCGTCAACGGCCTGGAGCGCCCGACCTCGGGCCGGGTCCTCGTGGACGGGGTCGACGTCGCGCGCCTGGGAGGCGACGAGCTGCGGGAGGTCCGCCGGTCCATCGGCATGGTGTTCCAGCAGTTCAGCCTCTGGGGGTCCCGCACCGTCTACGGCAACATCGCGGTGCCGCTCAGGCTGGCGGGCTGGTCGCAGGCCCGCACCGACGCGCGGGTGGCCGAGCTCGTCGACTTCGTCGGCCTGCAGGGCAAGGCGTTCGCCCGCCCGCGCCACCTCTCCGGCGGGCAGAAGCAGCGGGTCGGCATCGCGCGTGCCATCGCGAACCAGCCCTCGATCCTGCTGGCCGACGAGGCCACGAGCGCGCTCGACCCGCAGACGACCACCGAGATCGTCGACCTGCTCCGCGCGGTCAACCGCGAGCTCGGCATCACGATCGTCGTGGTGACGCACGAGATGGACGTCGTCAGCCGGCTGGCCGACCGGGTGGCCGTGCTCAGCCAGGGGCGGGTCGTGGAGACCGGGGGCGTGCACGACGTGCTGTCCCGGCCGCGGCACCCGGAGAGCCTCGCCCTGGTCGCCTCGTTCACCAAGGCGGTGCCGACGGAGGAGGAGAAGGCCGAGCTCGGCCGGGAGGTCGTCGGTCGCCGCATCTCGGTCGTCGTCGACGAGCAGGTCGTGTCCGGGCCGCTGATCAGCCGGCTGGCGCGGGAGAACCAGGTCGACTTCACGGTCGTGCACGGCGGGGTCGCGAGGGTCGGGGGGCTGCCCTACGGCCAGCTCGGCCTCGCCGTGCACGGCGACGACCCGGACGTCGAGCGGTTCGTCGCGGCGCTGTCGGACCGGGCGGAGGTGCTCCCGTGGTGACGGCCTTCATCGACGTGGACGTGGTGGTCCCCAAGGTCGCCCAGGCCCTGGCGGAGACCCTGTTCATGGTGTCGGTGTCGTTCGTCCTGGCGACCGTCGTCGGCCTGCTGCTGGGGATCTTCCTGTACGCCACCCGGCAGGGTCAGCTGCTGCAGAGCCGGGTGGCCCACACGGCGCTCAACCTCGTCGTCAACGTGCTGCGCCCCATCCCGTTCATCGTCCTGCTCATCGCGCTCACCCCCGTCACCCGCGCCCTCATCGGCACGAGCATCGGCCCGTCTGCGGCGATCCTGCCGCTGACCATCGCCGCGTCCGTGGGCATCGCGCGGGTGGCGGAGACCAACCTCGTGGCCGTCGACCCCGGCGTGGTCGAGGCGGCGGAGGCCGTGGGGGCCCGACCGCTGCACATCCTGTTCGGCTTCGTCGCGCGCGAGGCCCTGGGACCGCTCCTGCTGTCGCTCACCTTCATCTTCGTCGCCCTCATCGACGCGACGGCCGTCGCGGGGGTCGTCGGCGGCGGCGGCCTGGGCAGCCTGGCCCTGACCTACGGCTACCAGCGGTTCGACTACGCGGTGATGGTCGTGATCATCGTCGTGCTGATCGTGCTGGTGCAGGTCGTCCAGCTGGGCGGCAACCGGCTCGCCCGCCGGTTCATCGACTGACGTCCCCCGCCCCAGGGCCCCCGCCCCAGACCCCCCACCTGCCCCGTCCAGGACCCACGCCCGAGGAGCCCCCATGACCACCACGCTGCAGCCCGCGCCGGGTGCGAGCACCCTGCTCGCCTCGCTTCCCGACCGCCAGGGGTTCGGCGACGCGTCACTGGTCCGGCACCGGCCGGGGAGCATCGACCTGGGCGGCGGCAACCCCGACACCGGTGTGCTGCCCACGGGCCTGTACCGCGACGCCGTGCGCGACCTCACCGACGACCCGGGGTTCGCGAGCACCCTGCGCTACGCGCCGGCCGCCGGGCTGGAGTCGCTCCGCTCGGTGGTCGCCGCGCGCGAGGGCGTCGACGCGTCCCGGGTGATCGTCACCTCCGGCGGCATCCACGGCCTCGCGCTGGCCGTGCTGGGGACGCTCGACCCGGGGGACACGGTCGTGGTGGACGACCCCGTGTTCCCGCTGTTCCTCCGGGTGCTCGACCTGGTGGGCGGGCTGGACGTGGTGCCGGTGCGGGTGGACGCCCAGGGGCTGGACGTGGAGCTGCTCGAGGAGGGGCTGCGCGACGGGCTGCGTCCCCGGGCGCTGTTCACCGTGCCGACCTTCCACAACCCGACCGGCGCGACGCTGACGGCCGGTCGCGCGCAGCGGCTGGTCGAGCTGGCCGAGACCTACGGGTTCACGGTCTTCCTCGACGACCCGTACCGGGACATCGCCTTCGCGCCGGACGCCGTCCCGGAGCGGCCCGGGGCGCAGGAGAGCGACCGGGTCATCTCGGTCCACACCTTCTCCAAGACGCTCGGCCCCGGGCTCCGGCTCGGCTGGAACGTGGTGCCGGAGGGGCTCGCGCCCGCGCACGTCAAGCTCCGCAACCGGCTCGACGGCCAGGCGAGCGGCTTCCTGCAGGAGGTCGTGCGCCGCGTCCTGGACCGGCCGGAGCACGACGAGCAGCTGCTCGTCGCCGCGGCGCACTACCGGGACAAGGCGGAGGCGCTGGTCGCGGCGCTCGGGGACACGCTGGGCGAGCAGCTGCAGGTCACGGCGCCGGCAGGCGGGTTCTTCGTCTGGGCACGCCCCGTCGACCTGTCGGTGGACCCGGGGCGGCTCTTCGACCTCGCGCAGGACGAGGGCGTCTTCGTCCAGCGGGGGGAGTGGTTCGCCGTCGACGACGACACCGCCGTGCGCGGCCACCTGCGGCTGTCGTTCAGCGAGAAGTCCGTGCCGGAGCTGCAGGAGGGGGTCGCGCGGCTGGGCCGCGCCTGGGTGCGCGCCCGGGGCTGACAGGCCACGGGTCGGACCCGGGGCTTCGGCAGACGCCCTGCGAAAGAGCGCTCAAGCGGCTTGTACCACGTGCCGATGGCTCGTGCGACGGCGGGCGAACAGCGCACCGCCGACCGGCTCGGGGGAGAACGGCATGGCTGAGGGACGGCACACCAGGACGGGTGCGCGGGCGCACCGACGGACGGCCGGCACCCCGGGGGTGCGCTGGGCGCGGGCCAGGGCGCTGCTCGCCGCCGGCGTGGTCGTCGGCGTGGGGAGCGCGGCCACGCTGGCCTCGTGGACCGACACCGAGTGGGTGTGGGGCGGGAACAGCTCCGGTGACGCTGTCGCGGCCAGCATCTTCGAGGTGCAGCAGAACCTGTGGGACGGCGCCGGCGGGGCCGCAGCGTTCGTCGACCGCGAGACCGCGGAGAGCGGCGGCGAACTGGACTTCTCGCTCGCGGCGGGCGCGCTGAGCCCCGGCGTCACCGTCTTCGCCCCCATGCAGCTGCGCACGGTGCCGGGGTCCGACGCCGCCACGCTGACGCTCGGCCCGGCCGCCCTGCGCACCGGTGACCCCGCCTTCTTCTCGGCCCTCACGTACGGCGTGCGGACCGGCGTCGCGAAGGGCGACTGCACCGCCGGCGGGTTCGCCACCGGCACGCCGCTCGTCGCGCAGGGCACGACCCTGACCACCGGCTCGGGGACCACGAGCCTCACGCTCGGTGCCGGGGGGCCCGGCACGCCCGGCCCCGCCGTCGACGTCTGCTTCGCCGTCACGCTCCCCGCGGGGGCCCCGGACGCCCTGCAGGGCAAGGGGGCGTCACCGCTCTGGTCGTTCCAGGCCATCAGCGGCTGAGCGCCGCCCCGTGGCCACCACCACCGTGGCACCCCCGGTCGTCGTGCACCTGCGACGGGCCCGGGAGGTGCTGCTCACCTCGCTCGCCGTCCTCGGCGCGCTCTGCCTGCTGCTCACCGCCGCCGGCGCCCTGACCGGCGCCTCGCTGGTCGTGTTCCGCACCGGCTCGATGTCGCCGACCATGCCGGTCGGCGCCGTCGCCGTCGTCCGCCCCGTCGCCGCCGCGGACGTCGCTCCCGGCGACGTCGTCACCGTGGTCCGGCCCGGCTCGCCGCTGCCCGTGACGCACCGGGTCGTCGCCACCGCGCCCCGGCCGGGGCACCCCGACGGTGCCGTCCTCACGCTGCGCGGCGACGCCAACGGCTCGGCCGACCCGCTGCCCTACGAGGTCGACGAGGTCCGCCTCGTCGTGCTCGCCGTGCCGCACGCCGGCGGGTGGCTGGAGGCCGTCCGCACACCGCGGACGATGCTGCTGGCCACCGTCCTCGCGGCGGCGGGGGTCGCCTGGTCGTCCTGGCCGCGGCGGGCCCCGGGCGGCCGCCGCCACCGCGCATGAACCGTCCCGCGGCCCCCGGGAGCCG
>NZ_JBBEOI010000146.1 GCF_037860755.1 Aquipuribacter hungaricus
GGGCACGGGCGCGGGGTCCGGCTCGGGCTCGGGGGCGGGCTCCGGGACGGGTCCGGGGTCCGGCACCGGGGCGGGGGGCGCGGGCGACGGCGAGGGCGCGGGTGCCGGCGACGCCGTGCCGACCAGCCGCGCCTCGACCGCCGACAGCGTGGCGCCGTCCTTCCGGGCGGTGAAGGCGAGGTCCAGGACGCCATCGGTGACGGGGACGTCGGCGCTCACCTGGTGGGCGTGGCGCTTGCCGACCGTCCGGTGCAGGTCGAGGTCGGTGACGACCGGGCGGCCCTCGCCGGTGGCGGAGAAGACCCGCTTCCCGTCGGCGGAGTGGTAGTTCTCCTGCAGGTGCAGCGTCACGCGGTAGGTGCCGTCCTCCGGGACGGGGACCTCGTAGCGCGTGAGCCGGACCCGCATCTGCTGGTAGAGCCGGTCGTCGGCCGTGCCGGCGACGGGCTTGCTGGTCACGCTCGTCCGGCGGCCGTCACCGCGGCCGGTGTCGGCGGCCCAGGTGCGGCCGGCGGTGTCCGTGTACGCGGGGCCGCCGACGTTGACGCGGACGACGGGGGCGGGGGCGGCGGCCGCGGGCACGGGGTCCCGCAGCGACTCGAGGGGGACGAGCGTGCTGGCCAGCGCGATCCCCGTGGCGAGGGCAGGGAGGAAGGGGGGCATGGCCGCACTATCGCCCACCCGGGGGCCCGGGTGGGTGTCTGGCGGATGACTTTTCCAGTCCCCCTGCACAAGGCGACGTCACAGGACGGCGGGCGCGCCGCGGTCGCGGCGCGCCCGCCGTCGCGGGGAGCGGTCTGTCAGGAGGCGGTCATCACCAGCACCGCGTCGGACCAGCCGGGCCACGGGACGGACCGGGTGCCGCTGGCCGCGAAGCTGCCGACGGCCTTGCGGGCGCCGGTGGCCGGGTCCACCCACGCGAGGGTGACCGTGCTGCCACCCAGGGCGTCCATGTCGACGCCGACGGTCCGGGAGGTCGGGACGTAGGTGTAGGCGGTGGTGCCCACGCGCCCGGTGACGGCCCGGTCGTGGCCGGTCGAGCTGCCCACGCCCGAGCTGAGGACGGTGGAGGAGCGGTGCACGGGCCGGGAGGTGCCGACGATCGAGGCGATGCGGGTGACGTCGGAGGCCGACCTCGCGCCCAGGCCGGTGCGCCAGCCGCTGTCGATGTCCCAGACGTTCTCGTGGCCGTAGGCGAAGCCGGCGCCGTGCAGGACGGACCACCAGGCCTGGGCGCGCAGGGCGCGGCCGTCGAGGTACGGCGAGCGGGTGCGGGCGTCGTAGTAGGCCTCGGTGACGACGACAGGCAGGCCGCGGTCGGTGCTGCCGGCGGCGGCGAGGTAGGTGCGCTCGTTGCCGTAGGCCGACGCGAGCGACTTCCAGGAGCGGCCCTCGAAGGCGGCGTAGCTGCTCACGGTGCGGGCGGCGTGGTAGGTCATGAGGTGGCGGACCGGCTCGGCGGAGCGGATCGCGGTGGCCATGGCGTCGGTCGCCGCGACCCGGCTGCTGCGGTCCAGGCCCGAGGGCACCTTGCTGACGTCACCGGTCGCGGTGCCGGGGTTGTTGTCGCCGCCGAGCAGCCAGACGATGTTGGGCAGGTGGCCCAGGCGGCGGCCGAGGAACGAGCCGTAGGCGGTGGCCCGCGACGTGGTGACGTGCCCGCGCCAGTCCTCGCCGGCGTAGCCGTACCAGGACGGCACCAGCGTGACGGCCATGCCGCGGGCGCCGGCCTGCTCGACGATCCAGGCCAGGTGGTCCCAGTAGTCGTAGTCGGGGCTGGCGGCGTCGCGGGTGCGGGCGCCGGTCTCCAGCGGGCGCGACAGGTCGGTCGGTGCCGCGAAGGGCCAGTCGCCGTAGGCGTTGCGGGCGTCGCTGAGGTGGAGGAAGTCCAGCGCCGACATCTGCACGGCGGTGAAGCCCTGGCGGTCGCGGGCGTCGAGCAGCTCGAGCACCTGCGGCTGCGTGAGCCGGCTGGGGGCGAGCCACGGGGTGTCGGCGAGGTAGAGGAACGGGCGGCCGGCGGCGTCGACGACGGAGCGGCGGTCGGCGGAGGCGGTGAGCGGGAACGCGGGGGCACCCACGACCGGCGACGGTGCGACGGGGGTCGGGGTCGGGGTCGGGGTGGGGGAGGGGGCCGGGGCGCTGCCCACGAGGGTCGCCTCGACGCCGGACAGCGTCGCGGAGTCCCGGCGGGCGGTGAAGCCCAGGCTGAGGACGCCGTCGGAGACGGGGACGTCGGCGCTCACGGTGTGCGCGGTGGCGCGGCCGACCCGCGCGACCAGGTCGAGGTCGGACACCAGGGTGCGGCCCTCGGCGGTGGCGGAGAAGACCCGCTCGCCCGGGGCGTCGTGGTAGTTCTCCTGCAGGTGCAGGGTGACGCGGTAGGTGCCGGCCTGGGGGACCTTGACGTCGTATCGGCCGAGCTGGACGCGCAGCGACTGGTAGAGGGCGTCGTCGGTGGTCCCGGCGACCGGCTGCGCGGCGACGCCGGTGGTGCGGCCGTCGGTGGCGCCGGTGTCGGCGGTCCAGGCGCGGCCGGAGGAGTCGGTCCAGGCGCCGCCGCCGACGTTGACGCGCACGGCGGTCCCGGCGTCGGAGGCGGCGGAGAGGGCCTGCTCGGTGGTCGCGCCCGTGGTGGAGGCGGCCTCCGTGGTCTGGGCGGCCTCCAGGGTCGGGGCGGCCTCCAGGGTCGGGGCGGGGGCCGTGGTCGTGGTGGTGGCGGCCGTGCTGGGTGCGGGGGCGGGGACTCCGGCGGGGGCGGCGGAGGCGGGCAGGGCGCCGGTGGCGAGGGCGAGGACGCTCGCGAGGGCGACGGGCAGGAGGGGTCGGGGCATACCACCAGATCGGCGGGCCCCCGGGGGGCCTGGAGCGAGCACCACCCGACCGGCCCAGCCCGACCGGGCCCCCGCGGGCCGGGCGCCGGGCCGCCGGGCCCGCGTCCCGTCGTCGCCCGCGGCCTGTGTCTGGGAGGATCGCCGCCGGGCCGAGCGGCCCTGGACAGGTGGCCGACCCGCCGCCGGGACGGAGCGACCAGGTGGACGACGGGGCGACGCAGGAGCAGGGCCTGGACGAGGACCTCGTCCGGCTCGCCACGGCCTACGGGGTGGCCACGGAGTACTGGGACTGGCAGGGCGCGCACGTCACGGTGCCCCGCAGCACGGTGCTCGCGGTGCTCGCCGCCCTGCAGGTGGACGCCTCCACCCCCGACGCGCTCGCGGCCGCGCTCACCGACACCGAGCTGCGCGGCTGGCGCCGCCCGGTCCCGCCGGTCACCGTCGTCCGCGAGGCCGCCACCGGCGCCACGGTCACCACCCACGTCCCCGACGGCTGGTCCGCCGAGCTCACGGTGTGGCTGGAGGAGGGCGGCCGCCGCCACCTGTCGCAGGTCGCCGGCTCGGCCGGCCCGCGCGAGGTCGACGGCGAGCGCCTGGGCGAGGCGGTGTTCGCGCTGCCCGCGGACCTGCCCCTGGGCTGGCACGAGCTGCACCTGGCCAGCGCGGACCCCGCCGGCGCGCAGCAGGCCCGCGAGCAGACCGGCGTCCTCGTCGTGTCCCCGGACCGGCTCCGGCTGCCCGACGCCCTGGCCGAGCACCGGCAGTGGGGCTTCATGACCATGCTCTTCCAGCTGCGCTCGGAGGACTCCTGGGCCTTCGGCGACATGGCCGACCTCGCCGAGGTCGCCAGCTGGTCCGCGCGCGAGCACGGCGCGGGCTTCGTGCTGCTCAACCCGCTGCACGCCCCCGACCCGGTCGCGCCGGTCGAGGCCAGCCCGTACCTGCCGGCGACCCGCCGCTTCGTCAACCCGCTGTACCTGCGGGTGGAGGACGTCCGGGAGACCGCGTACCTGTCGGCCGCGGACCGTGCGGTCGTGGAGTGGCACGCCGAGGAGCTGCGCGAGCTCAACCGGGACGACGTGCTCATCGACCGCGACCTGGTGTGGGAGGCCAAGAAGGCCGCGCTCGAGCGGGTCTTCGCGGTCCGCCGCTCGCCCGCCCGGCAGGCGGCGTTCGAGGCGTTCCGGGAGCGCGAGGGCCAGGGCCTGGTCGACTGGGCGACCTGGTGCGCGCTGCGCGAGTTCTACGGCGTCCCCTCGCCCCGCTGGCCCGCGCACGCGAGCAGCCCGACGAGCGAGGCCGTCGTCCAGCTGCGCGAGGAGCTCGCCGACCGCGTCGAGTTCCACTGCTGGCTGCAGTGGCTCATGGACATCCAGCTCGGCGACGCCCAGCGGGCCGCCGTCGAGGCCGGCATGGGGCTCGGCATCGTCCACGACCTCGCCGTCGGCGTGCACCCGGACGGCGCGGACGCCTGGGCGCTGCAGGACACGATGGCCCGCGGGGTGAGCGTCGGCGCCCCGCCGGACGCCTTCAACCAGCAGGGCCAGGACTGGTCGCAGCCGCCGTGGCGCCCCGACGCGCTGGAGGAGGCGGCCTACGCCCCGCTGCGCGACATGCTCCGCGCGGTGCTGCGGCACGGCGGCGGCATCCGGATCGACCACATCATCGGCCTGTTCCGGCTGTGGTGGATCCCCTCGGGCGCGGGCCCGGACGCCGGCACCTACGTCCGGTTCGACCACGAGGCCATGATCGGCGTGCTTGCGCTGGAGGCCCACCGGGCCGGCGCGGTCGTCGTCGGCGAGGACCTGGGCAACGTCGAGCCGTGGGTGCGGGACTACCTGCGCGAGCGGGGCGTGCTCGGCACGTCGATCCTGTGGTTCGAGAAGGACGCCGACGGCACGCCGCTCAAGCCGCAGAAGTGGCGCGAGCTGTGCCTGGCGACCGTGACCACCCACGACCTGCCCCCGACCGCCGGGTACCTGGCCGGGGAGCACATCGAGGTCCGGGAGCGGCTCGGCCTGCTCACCCGGGACCCGGCCGAGGAGCGCGCGGCCGACACCGCCGACCGGGCGGCCTACCTGCAGATGCTCACCGACCTGGGGCTGCTGCCGGAGCAGGCGGTGGAGCGGCAGACGGTCGAGGCCCTGCACCGGCTGCTGACGTGGACCCCGAGCCTGCTGCTCGGCGTCGCGCTGCCGGACGCGGTCGGCGACCGACGGGCCATCAACCAGCCGGGGACTCACCTGGAGTACCCCAACTGGCGCCTGCCGCTGGCGGACGGCGCGGGCATGCCCGTGCTGCTGGAGGACCTGGTGCGCAGCCCGCGCGCGGCGAGCCTGGGCCGGGTGCTGCGCGAGGGCGTCTGAGCCCTGACGGCACGACGTGCCGCCGCGGCGAACCCGTGTCGCCACGACGGCACCCTGTGACGGGTAGACCGCCTCAGGGTGCCGTCGTGACGGGACGTCGGGCGGCTGCGCGCCTCAGGCGTCGGCGCGGTCGCGGGCGTGGGCCCGCAGCGCGCGCGCCGTACCGTCGCGGTTCTCCAGCACGAGGCGGCGCAGGCCGCCGGGCGCGTCGGGGTGGGCGGCCAGCCACGCGTCGCCGCGCGCGACGACGTCCTCGGTGACCAGCGCCGTCGGGTAGGCGCCGCTGACGAACTGCTGCGCCATCTCGTTCGTGCGCCCGTCCCACAGCGGCAGGAGCGCCTCGAAGTACCGGTCGAGGAAGCGCTCGAACAGCTCGGGCTCGGGCGCGCGGGAGAAGCCGCCGATGGTGGCGGCGGAGACCGCGTTGGGCAGGTCCCCGGCCATGACGGCGCGCCAGGCCTCCTCCTTGGCCTCGACGGTCGGCCGGGCCGCGAGCGCGGACGCGGCGGCGCGCTGCCCGGACGCGGTGCCGTCGCGGGACAGCTCGGCCTCCACGAGCGCGGCCGAGCCGAGCGAGCCGTCCTCGTCGGCGCCGGCGACGGCGCCGACCAGGTCCCAGCGCAGGTCGGTGTCCACGGTGAGCCCGGGCAGCTCGAGCGAGCCGTCGAGCAGGCCGCGGACGACCTCGACGTGCTCGGCGCGGCGGACCGTCCCGCAGAGCGCGCGGACCGCCTGCAGCTGGATGTCGCTGCCGGGCTCGGCGGCGCGCGCCAGGTCCCACAGCGCGGTCGCGACCCGCTCCGCCGTCGCGGCCCGGCGCTCGGGTGCGGTGTAGAGCCGCGCGGCGCTGCTGAGCTGGCGGACCAGGGTGAGCACCACCGACGACTCGGTCTCCGCGGCGACGTTGCCCAGGACGAGGTCGACGAAGCGACCCGCCCCTGTCTCGGCGTCGCGGAGCATGTCCCACGCCGCGCCCCAGACCACGCTGCGCGCCATGGCGTCCGGCATCGCGCGCAGGTGCTCGGTGGCCGTGGCCAGCGACACCGGGTCCAGGCGGACCTTGGCGTAGGCCAGGTCCTCGTCGTTGAGCAGGAGCATCGCCGGGCGCGGCGTCCCCGCCAGCTCCGGCACCTCGGTGCGGGCGCCGTCGACGTCGAGCTCGACGCGCCGGGTCCGGACGAGCGCGCCGCCCTGCAGCTCGTAGCAGCCCACGACCAGGCGGTGGGGGCGGAGGACGGGGTGCTCGTCGGGGGCGGTCTGCACCAGGGTGACGCGCGACATGGTGCCGTCGGCGGCCTCCTCGACCTCGGCGCCGAGGGTGGTGACGCCGGAGGTGAGCAGCCAGCGGCGGACCCAGTCGTCCAGGTCGCGGCCGCTCGCGGTGGACAGCTCGCCGAGCAGGTCGCCGAACTCGGTGTTCCCCCAGGCGTGCGCCCGGAAGTAGGCCCGCAGCCCCTGGAGGAACTGCTCGCGGCCCACCCAGGCGACGAGCTGCTTGAGCACGCTGGCGCCCTTGGCGTAGGTGATGCCGTCGAAGTTGACCTCGACGTCCTCCAGGTCGCGGATGTCGGCGATGACCGGGTGGGTGGTCGGCAGCTGGTCCTGCCGGTAGGCCCAGGACTTCTCCATGGCCGAGAACGTCGTCCAGGCCTGGTCCCAGCGCGTGGCCTCCGCCGTCGCCAGGGTCGAGGCGAACTCCGCGAAGGACTCGTTGAGCCAGAGGTCGTCCCACCAGCGCATCGTCACCAGGTCGCCGAACCACATGTGGGCCAGCTCGTGCAGCACCGTCACCGCGCGCCGCTCGTGGAACGCCTCCGGGGTCTTGGACCGGAAGACGTAGGTCTCGGTGAAGGTCACGCAGCCGGCGTTCTCCATCGCCCCGGCGTTGAACTCGGGGACGAACAGCTGGTCGTACTTCTCGAACGGGTACGCCTGGTCGAACGCCTCCTCGTAGAAGGCGAACCCGCGGCGGGTGGTGTCGAGGATCTCCGCGGCGTCCAGGTGCTCCGCGAGCGAGGCCCGGCAGAACACGCCGAGCGGGACCGTACGGCCGTCGCGGCTCGTGAGCTGCTCGCGGACCGCGTGGTACGGCCCGGCGACCAGCGCGGTGACGTAGGACGACAGCCGCGGGGTGGGGGCGAAGCGCCACGTCGCGCGGCCCTGCCCGGCCGGCTCCGGCTGCGGCGTCGGGGACACCGAGACGACCTGCCAGTGCTCGGGCGCGGTGACGGTGAGGCTGAACGTGGCCTTGAGGTCGGGCTGCTCGAAGACCGCGAGGACGCGGCGGGAGTCGGCGACCTCGAACTGCGTGTACAGGTACGCCTCGCCGTCGACGGGGTCGACGAAGCGGTGCAGGCCCTCGCCGGTGTTCATGTAGCGGCACCGGGCGGTCACGGTGACCTCGACGTCGCCGGGGGGCAGGTCGTGCAGCCACAGCCGGGAGTCGTGGTGGACGTGGGCGGGGTCCAGCCGCCGGCTGCCGGCAGAGGTGCGGACCTCGACGGCCTCCACGTGCTCGGCCACGAGGTCCAGCCACGTGGTGCCGTGCCCCGTGGTCCGGAACCGGGCCGTCGTCGTGGAGACGAAGGTGTCCGGCCCGGTCGTGAGGTCGAGGTCGACGTCGTAGCTCTGCGAGCGGACGAGGGCGGCGCGAGCCTGCGCCTCGTCGCGCGTGAGGTTGGTCCCTGGCACGGCGCGATCCTGTCACGGGGCCCGCCCCGGCGGTCCCGCCCCGCGTGCGGAATGGCGGCCCCGCGGGCACGGTTGTGCCGACCGGACCCCCGCACGCCCGACCCGCCCCCCACCGCAGGAGACCCGACGTGACCCAGCAGACGCAGAGCACCGACCAGGCCGGGCAGGGCGGCGCCGTCGCCGACTTCTGGTTCGACCCGGTCTGCCCGTGGGCGTGGATGACCTCGCGCTGGATGGACGAGGTGCAGGCCGTCCGCGACGTCACCGTCCGCTGGCACGTCATGAGCCTCGCCGTCCTCAACGAGGGCCGGGACCTGCCCGAGGAGTACCGCGACATGATGACCCGGGCGTGGGGCCCGGTCCGCGTCGTCGTCGCCGCCCAGCAGGCCCACGGCGACGAGGTCGTCAAGCGGCTGTACGACGCGATCGGCACCCGGATCCACCCCGGCGGGCGCAAGGACTGGGACGCCGTCGTCGTCGAGGCCCTCGAGGAGGTCGGCCTGCCCGCGTCGCTCGCCGACGCCGCCGGGTCGAACGACCACGACGAGGCGCTCAAGCAGTCCCACGCCGAGGGCATCGGGCTGGTCGGCGAGGACGTCGGCACCCCGGTCGTCGCCTTCGACGGCGTGGCCTTCTTCGGCCCGGTCGTCACCCCCACCCCGCGGGGCGAGGCCGCCGGCCGGCTGTGGGACGGCACCCTCCTCGTGGCCGCCACCCCCGGCTTCTACGAGCTCAAGCGCAGCCGCTCGCAGGGCCCCGTCTTCGACTGAGGCCGTCCTGCACCGGCCGGGCGCGCGGGCGTCCGGCCGGTCGGACGACCAGGACGGTCGGTCGACGAGGACGGTCAGACGACGAGGACGGCCCGCCCCGGGGCGGGGGAGCCGTCCGACCACACGGCCGTCGTCCCCGCTCCGAGAACGCGGGCCTGCCCAAAGGCGTGCCGCAGCGCCGAGCAGGCCGCGGCCAGGGCGTCGAGGGCGTCGTCGACCGGCACGAGCGCGTCCGTGCCCCGGCCGGTGGGCACCCCCGCCAGGGCGTCGAGCACGTCGAGCGAGGGCATGGTGCTCGCCAGCGGCCGGACCCGCTGGGCGACGCCCGCCGCGGAGCGTTTGCCGGCCGGCGCCGGCTCCCGGAAGTGGCGGGCCATGACGGCGAACGACGTCTCGGGGTGGACCTCGACGACCCTCGCGCCCGCGGGGCCCAGGGCGCGCACGGCGTCCTCGACCTCGAGCACCTTGTCGGCGATGCCCCAGGCCTGCGTGGAGATGCCGCCCGCACCGGCCGCCCGGGACGCGGCGTCGGCCTCGGGCCGGCTGGCGCGGGTGCCGCCGAGGCGCCGGGCGACCGCGAGGGCGG